>NZ_WQQD01000015.1:0-120365 GCF_018785605.1 Blautia sp. MCC270 | reverse complement strand
ACAGAAAGCACCTCCTGTTTTAAGTTAAAACAGAGCCGGCAAATACCGGCTCTGCCTTCGGGTCAACTAGTTTTAATTTCTGTTATTTATTTCCAGTTCTCGTCGCCTACAGTTTTTGCTGCCTCAGCACGGTTGGTATCCATGTTCTTAAGAACATCGTTTGCTTCCATCTCGCCCTGGCAGAATGCAACCATATCCTGACCAAACTGTGTCCAGTAATCGTTTGTATATTTTGTACCTGTCTGAAGTGTTACAACAGCCTTCTTGTCATCCGGAACTGTTTTAAGGAACTCCTGCTCCTCCGGCAGCCAGTGCTGCTCAAGCTTGTCATCGTTAACGTCAAGGTTTGTGTATGCCGGAGAGTTGTCAAGAATTTCCTGAAGGCTCTCTGTTGTTGTAACGAAGTTGAAAAACTCTTTTACAAGATCCTCATGCTCTGTTCCCTTGTAACCAAACATTGTCGGGCCGGAGTTGCTGCTTGGATACCAGGTATTGTCGCCAAGTGGCTCAAGGAACATTCCAAACTCATCAGATGTGCCTGTGTCTTCCTGGATCTGTTTGATGAAACTGGAATTTGCAAGTGCCATTGCACAGTTTCTGTCACCAAATTCGTTGGACATGTTTGTACTGTCTGTTCCGATCCAGTCTTCTCCGAAGTATCCTGCATCAGAGAGTTCTTTGAACTCATTCAGAACTTCAAGCATCTTCTCGTTATCTGCAAATGTTGCTTTGTTTTCATTTAATTCGTCATATAGACCAGGTGTTGCTTCTTCATAAACGCCGCCGATCTGGAAAAATGCCAGCTGATGCTGCCATCCATCTGCACCAGGCATGAACCAAGGTGTGATTCCTGCATCCTGGATCTTACCGCAGAGTTCTTTCAGCTCATCATATGTTGTCGGTACTTCCCAGCCGTTCTCTTCGAACAGTGTCTTGTTGTAAACCATTACATACTCCGGAGATGCGTTCCAGATCTGAAGTCCGTACAGTTTGTCATTGTATACGCAGGACTCTTTTCTTGTCTCCGGCATAACATTCTCCCAGGAAGCTCCTGTAAAGTCGATGCAGTATTTCTCAGGATCAACGATGGTAGATTCAATTGCAAACGGGTTGGACTGGATCCAGAAGATATCTGCACAGGAATCTGTAGCAAGTTTGGACTGAAGAAGATCTGAATACTGATCAGCCGGAATCGTCTGAAGGTCTACGGTAACATCGTAGGTATCCTCAAAACGTTTAATTGTCTCATCGTAACGATTGTCCATCCATCCTGCTGAAACCAGGATGCTGAGCTCCTCGCCTGCGAAATCGCTCTTCTCATCCGCTGCAGATACGTTCACTGCAAGTCCTGTCGTCATGGAAGCGATCATTGCTGCTGCACAGGCTACTGCCAGAAATCTCTTTCTTTTCATTAATGTTTCCTCCTTTTTTTGAACTGATTTTTCGTTCTCTCTTGATGATATTAGTTTATCATCTGATCATTTTAAAAGCCATGGATATTCCTGCCCTGTATTTGTACTTTTTTCACAGTTCATTATACTTTTTTCATATTTTCCGTAACTATACACAAGTTTCTATTGACATTTTCAAGCACTATTTCAGAATTACATTTTTACGGTTTGTACTTTTTTTACAAATGTGCTATACTTTTAGCCAATGTTTTGCACGACCATTTCACACACAGGGGGCTTACCAATATGAAAACACGCAGTCTGCAGTCCAAACTTTTTATCGCCTATCTTGGCATGGCCTGCCTGATCCTTTTTTCTTTTGCCATATTCTTTTATGTTTTTGCATCCGGGCAGCTGAAGAAAAGCCAGATCAGTGCCATGAGCACCTTAAATTCCACATTTCAGTCCCAGGTAGACTCTGCAATCCAGAATCTTGACACTGTATCTGTAAACATCAATTACAGCAACATGTCGAAATCCGTTCTCGACCAGAAATTTGACCTTAATATTTCCGATGAAATGCTTTCTGCCATGTCCGATCTTTTTATCTCCTTAAGCGGCACCGAATTGAAAGCTGATCAGGTAAATCTTTATGATTTCTCCGGATATGTGCTCCAGGCCGGCCTTTCCACCATGGTCAAAAAAAGCGACGACTCTCATAATGAATGGATCCAGAAAGCCCGTGAAGCCAACGGAAAAAAAGTCCTGACAGCTCCTTACAGCACTTACGTCTATTCCAAATCTGCCCGCTATCCCCAGTGGTTCATCTCCCTGTACCGCTCCTTCACCAACCAGTACGGCCGTGGTGTCGGCGTGATTGAAACCGCTAAACAATGTAAATCCATCTTTAAGAGCATCATTTCCTATGAGAAAAAAAATCACGGAAACGCTGCCAGTGTCTATGTTTTCAATGATTCCGGCGATCTTATCTATCCTTATGATATCACAGCCGACGATGCCAATGATATTTCAAAATATTACAAACTTACTGATTCTGACCAGGATACCCTTACCGTACAGAGTCCCGTCACAGATCAGAAAGAATACGTCTCCAGACTGAATTCCGCATATACAGGCTACACTTATCTGACTATCCAGCCGGAATCTGTGATCCTTGCCCCTGTATACAAAATGCTGAAGATCCTTCTGGCTGTTGTTGCTGCTTTTCTTGCCGCAGCAGTAATCGTTTCCTACAGGCTTTCCCGTTCTGTAGTAAAACCGGTGAAACACCTGAAGCACATTATCCAACGTATGGAACTGGACACTCTCGGCCAGGAAAAAGTCACTTCCTATCCGGTTTCCGTCAATGAACTGGAAGAACTGTATCAGGCATTCCAGCTGATGAGCGATAACCTAAAAGATTCCATGACTCAGCTTAACGAAGCCAAGGAGCAGGAAATGAAAGCACGCAGCATGGCTTTGCAGAGTCAGATTAATCCTCATTTTTATTACAACTCTCTTTCCAGCATTATGGTGCTTGCAGAAAACGGAGATACGGATACCGTGGAAAAAATGTGCCGCAATCTTTCCAGGATCATGCGTTATATTACCAATACTGCTGAAACAACTGTAACACTCCGCGAAGAGCTTGATTATGTCCAGAAATATCTCTACTGCATGAAGGTCCGCTACCAGTCCAGTCTGAATTATTCCATTGATGTGGATGAATCTCTTCTGGATCAGCCGGTTCCGAAGCTGATCATCCAGCCTATTGTGGAAAACGCTATCAAATATGGTTCTGACTGCGAACCGCCATGGACTATCACAATCAGCAGTACAATAAACCAAAACAGCTGGCAGATCGATGTTACAGACACCGGACCGGGATTCACTGAAAAAGCCAAGAAAAAAATAAATTCAGATATCATGAATGCCATTCGAAATCCCGGCATGCCTGCTTTGAAGATCAACGGTCTTGGCACTGTCAATGTATTTCTCCGCTGGAAACTCTTCTGCAAAGATGACATCATTTTCAGGTATGGAAATACAGCGGACGGCCACGGAATTGTTTCTATTGGACGGTATTTTCAGACAGATGCGGAGGAATAATACTATGAACTATACTGTTATTGTGGCAGAAGATGAAGAACTTCTTCTGAATAATCTGGTACATAAGATTGAAAAAGCAGATCCTGATTTTCAGGTGATCGGCACAGCACAGACAGGTGCACAGGCCCTCTCGCTGGTGGAACAGATGAGCCCGGATGTGGTATTTACGGATATCAAGATGCCCGTCATGGACGGAATCACCCTGCTCACCAGGATCCGTGATCAGTTTCCCTTTACGAAATTTGTGATCACCAGCGGATTTTCTGATTTTGAATACGCAAAAAAAGCCATCACGCTGAAGGTTTCTGATTACCTTCTGAAGCCTGTAGATCCGGACGAACTCCAAAATGTTCTCCTTAAGATCAAACAGGAACTTCAGATCAAACGTGATGACTACGAAACCGTATTCGCCCCAGGTGCTTCCTGCATGTCACCGGGACAGATTGCAGAGCTTCTCAAGAACTTCATGGTACAGAATTATGCAGAGGATATCAACCTGAACCTGATTGCAGGAACCATGAACTACAGTCCCAGCTACCTGACCAAAATCTTCTGTCAGGTCTATGACTGCACCCCTACCAAATATCTGATCAATCTCCGGATGAGCCATGCACAGAAGCTGCTGATCCATGAGCCTTCCCTTTCTGTAAAACAGATCGGTGAAATGTGCGGCTATCACGACCAGGGATATTTCAGCAGGATCTTTAAGAAACATACAGGGAAAAGCCCTCTGGAATATAAAGATGAGGGAGAGCGCCAGCAGATCAGTTAATAAATTTTCCAGGTATATATAAACAAAAAAGTCATTTCACGACGTCCGGTTATGCTCTGTTCCCAAAGCATCCGGCTTCTGAAATGACTTTTTATATTTTATTTCACAACTTCATACATATACAATTCATGAAGAGCTCTCGTCGCCGCAATATATCTCGCCCGCTCCACGATCGGACTTCGGTCTTCCCCAGGAAATACAGAAAATACTTGATCAAACTCCAGCCCCTTTGCCATGTAGAATGTTGTGACAGTCAGGCCTTTTTGGAAGTTTGTGCTGTCTCTGTGAAGAAGGGACAAACGCTCCTTGGTATCAAAGCCTTCTGCTTCCAGCTTCTCCTTCAGAATGTAGTAAGTTTCCCTTGCTTCATCTGCAGTTCTTGCGATCACTGCTGCTGTTTCATATGAAATAATATCTTCAACACCTTCATCTGCATTCTCAGCTATGACTGCCTGCTTCTCAAGCCGCAGCTCTCTCACTACGCTCTCCAGTGCCTCCTCAAGCCCCGGAAATTCTTTTTCCACAACAGGTTTTCCATGACGTTCAAAAAGCTCCACTTCCGTAATTCCCGCCAGTTTATTGGCATAAGACGCAATCTCAACAGTATTACGGTAGCTCTTGTTCATCACGATCCTGCGTATATCTTTTCCAAAGATCTTAGGCAGAAATGTCAGCACATCCTGTTGCTCGCCGTCCATAGTCTGTTCTCTGTCCCCAAGAATAGTCATCCTACATTTAAAGAGTCTCTGAATGATCAGATACTGGATCATGGAATAATCCTGCATCTCATCCACGATCAGATGGCGCACACCGGAATCCTCCTGCTGAGTTTCCAGCCGATATTTCAGATACAAAACCGGATACACATCCTCATAGCGCAGCTTTCTTTTTTCATACTGAACCTGTGGAAGAGAAGGAAAACCTTCCTGTCTCAGGAAACGGTTGTACAGCACATAGAGATCTCTTGTCTCATACATCCTGTAGAAACGGCTCTTCACAGCCTCCCTTTCCTCATCCGGAAGATCGAATCCCTTAAGAGTCTCCACCTCATCAATGAAATATTCTGCTACTGCATCCATTCTGGAAAGCAGCGGGATATCCATGAATTTAAAGTAAAAAAGCTCTATGATCTCCTGCTCTTTTTTGACCACGCCTCTGTGTTCCACATCACGGAAGTTCATAAGGCTGTCCTCAAGCTCCACCAGATATCCTTCCATACGATCCAGAAAATCCCGTGACAGTTTCTCTTTCAGAAGCTTTTCATCGCATAATCCTGCAATCTGACGCTCGATCAGATCATATCTATCTTCACAGTCAGAAACAACATTTTTCAGTCTCTTGTATGCAAAAAGGTCAAAGCTCATCTCCCGGATATTCTCCTCGCCAAGCTCCGGCAGGATATGGGAAATATAGTCCGAGAACACCCCATTCGGTGAAAGCACCAGCACAGAAGAAGATTTCAGATTTTTCCTGTCATGATACAGGAGATAAGCGATCCTGTGCAGGGCAATGGAAGTCTTTCCGCTTCCTGCTGCTCCCTGGATCACCATGATACGATCCGAAGTGTTTCGGATGATCGCATTCTGCTCCTTCTGGATCGTGCGGATAATATTCTTCAGCTGTACATCACCGTTGCTTCCAAGCTCTGCCTTCAGGATCTCATCGTCGATCTTCACATCACTCTCAAACTCATAGATCATTTTTCCACCGCGGATCTTGTACTGCCACTTGGCAGCAATATCCCCGTGGATCTCGCCAAGCGGAGCCTGGTAGGAAGCCGGTCCCTTGTCAAAATCATAGAACAGTCCGGACACAGGTGCTCTCCAGTCATAGATCAGCGGAAGTCCGCCGTTCTCCTCAGCCAGGTTCGCAATTCCGATATAAAATATCTCCGGCTCATCTTCTCCTTCATAGCAGAAATCCACCCTTCCGAAAAACGGTGAATCCATCATCTTCCTGAATCTCCGACGCAGTTCGATCTTCTCATTGCTGGCATTGATCTCATGGAGAAGTGCCTGCTGGTTATCAAAATTCTCATATCCGTACTGGTCCATCTCTGTATAGTTTTCCCAGTAGTACTCATGCATACCTTCGATTTCTTTCTGTCCGGCCTCTATGGATTCATCCAGCTGTGCGATCCTGTGCTTTAATGACTCTGTCACATGTGAAAGGTATTCACGTCCGTTTTTTACCGCTGCCATAAGCCTTAATCCACCACTACAGCAGTTCCGCTTGCTGTTACCATCAGCATTCCATTATCTGCACCAAGCACTTCGTAGTCAATATCCACACCGATCACTGCATTAGCTCCCATTGCACCTGCACGCTGCTCCAGCTCTGCCAGGGCTTCTCCTCTGGCTTTCTGAAGTTCTTCCTCATAACCGGCGCTTCTGCCGCCAAAGAAATTCCGAAGACCTGCTCCAAGATCTTTCATGAAATTTACTCCTGTGATCACTTCTCCGAATGCGATTCCTTTATATTCACGGATTGCTCTTCCCTCTACAGATGGCGTTGTTGTTATGATCATGGTAAAATCCTCCCGTTTCTGTTGTTTTTTCTCAGGCATAAAAATGCCTTATTACAGAATTATACCCGAAAGCCGTCACGATGTATAGAGTAAAAAAAGGCTGCCCAAAGAGATGCCAGGCACCTTTTCAGACAGTCTTTCCTTATTATCGATTATTTTATTTTACAACTTCAGTCACGTAGGAAACTTCTTCCATTCCCGGATAACTTCCCTGACGCCCGCCAACAGTCAGAGTTCCTGTTTTATCATCCCAGGTAAGCTCTGTTGTTGCATAAGCACCGTTTTCAAAATTGTAGTTATTTCCCTCATCCTCATAAATAGTGAACTTGCAGTCTTCACCTGGATATACCATAAGTTTCACCGGCTCCTCCGGTTTCTGGGATGCATAAACAAGTCCCTCTGCAACAGGAAGGATACTTCCTACTTTTACAAAGATCGGCATCCGGTCGATCGGAGCATCTACGGTTACGTACTGGCCGCCTTCATACTCCTTGTTTGTCCAGTAATCGTACCATTTCGTACCTGCCGGGAGATAGCATTTCCATGTTTTCTCTCTATGGAGCTCAGTACTCTCCGGTCCGTAATACATCGGCTCTGTAACAGCACAGATCAGAAGGGACGGTCCGAACATAAACTCATTCTCAACCTTGCGTGCTTCTTTATCCTCCGGGAAGTCAAAGAGAAGGCTTCTCATAATCGTATAATCATTAAAATGTACAGCACCTGCAAGGGAATAAATATACGGCATCAGATGATAACGGAGCTTGATAAACTTCTCGATGGCATCATAGAACATGGTTCCTTTTTCACCAAAGTTCCAGATTTCTCTTGGTGTATCAGTTCCATGGGAACGGAACATCGGAAGGAAGGTTCCCATCTCCAGCCATCTTGTATACAGCTCACAGTATCCTTTATCCTTCACACCTTCGTTATATTTGCCCTGCCAGAACCATTTCGGCTCCGGATCTGTGTTGCAGCCGCATCCACGGTTCTGCCACTTATCAGCAACTGTAAAGAAAGCGCCGATATCCAGTGTCCAGTATGGATATCCACTCAGTCCCATATTCAGGCCTTCCACGATCTGTGTCTTAAGATTATCCCAGGATGCACAGGTATCGCCTGACCACAGCATTGCAGAATATTTCTGGCCGGAAGCATAGCCGGAACGTGTCAGGTTAAGAACTCGTTTCTCTTCTGTAGTTTTTCTCTGATTCTCATAAATTCCCTTTGCATGCATCAGTGCAAAAGCATTGGCAACAGCAGGATCCAGATATTTCTTGTGCTCACCGCCGACAAGCTCATATCTTTCCCATGGCTCTCTCTTTGCTGCACCACTCCAGTCAGGACCGGAAAACGGTTCTGTGGAATCGCACCACCAGGAATCAAAGCCCTGGTCAAAAAGTCCTTCCTGTGCCTGTTTCCAGTACATTTCTCTCGCTTCTTCATTAAAAGCATCATAAGTCGCATAATCATAAAGAAGATGACCAGTCTTAAAAAACTCTGTATGGTTCTTGCCGCCTGCATTCATATTCGGCCATACGGAAACCATGGTATGGGCATTCAGTTTGTGGATTTCCTCCGCACATTCTTTCATATCTCCGTAACGCTTCTGATCCAGGATCTTCTCGCCCCAGTTTCCAGGATCCCAGGTATTCCAGTCCTGTACCACACAGTCAAGCGGAACCCCGATCTTACGGTAGTGGCGAACAATCTCAAGAAGCTCTTTTGCCGTGTAATACTGCTCTTTGGACTGTACATAGCCATAAGCCCATTTCGGCAGCATCTGCGCCTTGCCTGTAAGATAACGGTAATCATGGATGATCTCATCCATAGTATGACCGCCCATAAAATAATAATCGATCTGATCTACAGTATCCAGAAACAGATAGGAATCTTTCAGATCATCATTAAAAGTCATAAGTGAACAGCAGTCAACAAGAATTCCATATCCTTCTGTGGAAACCAAAACCGGCATCGGGATACGCATGTTATGCTGATATAAGTACTGGCAGTGACCTCTGTAATTGTAAATACCTTCCTCTGCCTGGCCAAGCCCATGGATTTCCTCATCCTCTTTCCATGTGAAGAACAGTTTTCCACGATATGCTGTTCTTACTTTCTCAGCTTTCAGATTCTGGATAAAATTCCTCTCACCGTCAACTGTCTTTACACGGTTGATGATCGGCTCCTCATCGCCTGTATTATAGTGGATCACATCTGTTTCAGTCAGTTCCGGTTTCTTCTGGGAAAGCCACTTGCTTCCGTCTGCATGCTTCCAGATGATATCACCGGATGCAGTGTTGATCTCTGCACAAACTTTCACAGTTTTCACAATGATACTTCCTGCATTTTCCTCTGCTGAAAAATCAACCTCAGGATATTCTTTTTTCTCAATGATCAGGGAGTCCTGTGCCTCTTTGATCTCTTTTCCGGAAACGATCATGCGGATGATCTCCTCTGTCACCGGAACCACCCGGTATGTCAGCTTTCCTGCTTCAAACTGTACATAGCTATCTGTTTTAACCATAATTTCCCTTCTCCTTATCTGTCCGGTAAATCAGACATTAATATTCCGTTTCTGATATCGGAGCCTTTCTAATAAAAAAGCTCCGATATCAGGACAAAATTTCTTACTTTTATCCTAACATCGAAGCCTGATTTCCGTCTATGACTTATCCGCTCATGAATTTTAACTATTTTTACTGTTTCTTCTGCTTCTCATCTTTCGGCGGTTTCCCCACGTGTTTTTTGTAAAGTCTGTAAAAATTGGAAATATTATTAAATCCGCATTCCATGGCGATTTCCGTAACATTTTTATCTGTTTCCCGAAGAAGCTCACGCGCATGGTTGATCCTCATCCTTGTGACATAATCGCTGAAACTGATATTTGTCACCTTACGGAAATAAGAAGAAAAATAGTTGGAACTCATATATACGGAAGAAGCAACTTCTTCCAGAGTGATCTTCTCACAGTAATGATCATCTATGTAATTAAAAGCCTGCTCAAGACGCTTCATTGCATTTTTCTTCTCACGGAGCATTTCCCCTGACTTGCTCTCATCCTGATAAGCCCGGATCAGCATGGTAAGGATGCGAAGTACATTCGCCTTGATCATCAGCGGATAGCCTTCTTTTTTCTGCTGCCATTCGTGATAGATCTCCCAGATACTGGAACGGATCTCTCCGCTTACCTCTTCTTCCCTGCCGATACGGTTCTTAAAATTACTTCCTCTCTCAACAAAAGGCTTCAGATATTCCGTATCAAAAATACTCAGCTTTTCGGCCACGAATTCCGGTGAAAAGATCATCACAAGAAGCTTCATGTCTCCACCGATCAGCTTCCATCCATGAGGCTCCACATTATTGAAGATGATGATGTCATCTTCTTCCATTGTATATTCCTGCCCGTTTACAAAATAATTTCCCTTGCCCCCCAACACACAGGTGATCTCGAAATAGCTGTGCCAGTGATAACTTCCAGGCCGACTGTTCTCCGGTGTCAGTTCCACCTCTGAAATCTGAAAAGGAAATTCTTTGTCAAGGGGTATGTTGTCTCTCTCTAATCGCAAATTCTGCCTCCTGTAAACGCAGACACTGTCATCGCATCAGCTGTTTCCGGCAGGACCGGCAGCCTTTCCAGTGTCTTCTTACGCTCACAATATTATAGCAGATATTATTTTTCCATGCAATCTGTGATAGTTCGTTCTAACTCTTCCAGCTGATCTTCGTGCTTCCCATGGACAGCAATGCGGAAATAATCATTACCCTGAATTCCTTTTATCATATAGTAATCGCTGTCAATCTTAAAAAACGGCTGTTTCAGCATATCAAGATATGTGAATCCACCCAATGGTCTCAGCTTCAGAATGAATTCCCGCTCTACCGGTTCATCCAGAAGATAATCCCAGGCAAACCAGCCGGATTCTGCACATTTTTCCCTGGAAGGCTGTTTTCCTATTATTTTCATAATCGTGTATTCCCCTTTCCTTTACAGGCAGATTTCCCGTGGATCTGCTGTCTGCCCTATATGACTGATTCCTGTGATCGTTCTTCGTAATACATCCGTATAAATTTGCTCTGTAACTTGCCTGCTAAATATTCCGTGCCACAGATGCTGCTATTTCCTTCGCAGCTCCTAAAAATTCCTTTATATCCTTCTCCTCCGTAAACCACGAAACACTTACTCTCACAGTTCCGCCCTCTTCTGTTCCCATTGCCTTATGGATCAATGGCGAACAGTGAAGCCCTGAACGGACAATGATCCCATATCCGCTTTCCAGAATATACGCGGCATCCGAAGCTTTCAGTCCCTGAAAATTCAGGCTCATCACAGGTCCTCTGCATACGTCATGGTTTCCGTAGATCCTTACACCCTCTATCTGTTCCAGACCACAATAAAGCATTTCCATCAGACGAGCTTCTTTTTCCATAATTGCCGCAAGTCCTGTCTGCTCAATAAACTCCGCCCCAGCCAGAAGTCCTGTGATTCCCGGCATGTTCTGAGTTCCTACCTCATACTCATAATCTTTGTTCTCGTAGGTAAGCTGTGCGCTGTTTCTTCCGGTTCCCCCATATTTCAGAGGCTTCAGCTCAATTCCGCTCCTGACATAAAATCCGCCGGTTCCCTGAATTCCCATCAGACTTTTGTGGCCTGTAAAAATAAGCGCATCTGCTTCCCATTTATCTGCATCAACAGGGATACAGCCAGCACTCTGCGACACATCCACAATCAGGATCAGTCCATGTCTCTTTACAAATTCCCGGATCATCTCCATATCCTGCACACAGCCTGTCACGTTGGAACAGTGGTTCACGATCAGCACACGGCTGTCCGGTCGTACTGCTGTTTCCAGGGCTTCTTCCGTCACTGTCCCGTTTATCGTACACTTCACTACCAGCACCGGATGTTCTCTCAGCTGTTCCAGATTATATACCGGACGTAGCACACTGTTATGCTCTGTCTGCGTTACCAGGATGCTACTGCCTTTTTCACCATAGTCCAGCCCCCCAAGGACTGTATTCATGCTTTCTGTTGCCCCTGATGTAAAAAATATTCTCTCTGTTTCCCTGATTCCAAGGAGCTGTCCCAGTTTTTCCCGGCAAAGTACTTCCACATCTTTTTTCATGATCGAGCTGCCGCCCCGGAACTGCGAAGCAGGCGTGCCGCTAAGGCACGCCTGCACAGCTTCCAAAACAGCAGGGGGCTTCGGCCAGGAAGTTGCCCCGTTGTTCAGATATATCATCCAATCATCCTTCCAGAATATTGAAGTTCATAATTTTTGCAATCTTCTTGATCATCTTTGTGTAATCACCGAAGATCAGCACCTGATGATGTCCGAATCCTGCAAGATTGTGCATGAATTCTCTTGCATCGTCCATCTGGATGTAGTAGAACGGACTGCAGTATGTATCTGCATATTCAGAACGGATAACCTTGCCTTTCTTGATGCACATGGTATCGCCTGCCGGATTGAAACGTCCAAGTGTGATATAATCATCATCGTTCTCTGTGAAGTCAACCTGCAGTTTTCCACCGAATCCCTGGCCTGTGAATGCCCAGAGTTTGTATGCCAGCGGTTTTGTTCCATAACCGTTCATCTGAAGAGCCGGTACTGCATGGTGGATGCGGAGAAGCTCGTCTGTCTCGTGGTTCGGGTTACCCATGAATGCCGGACGTTTTCCGGCATACTGCATGATTAGCATGGCCATCAGTGCATTAAGATCTTCCTCACATCCGCTTGGAATTCCCTCGTCTTTCATGATGGAATGGCACATACATGGTGTGAATTTACGGTTCTGCGGGATTTCTGTTGTACAGAGCTCATGACATGCGGTTGAGAAAGCGTTGCAGTCATAAATATCCATCATCTTTTTGGCAGCCAGATAATATTTCACGTCATTGATAAACCAGTCTGTGTTTACCTGTGTATCGGTAGATCCTGCAATGATCTTATCTGCAATCGGTTTTGCTTCCTCATCTGTGATCTCATCCATATATTTGAAAATGGATGTAAATGGAAGCTTCACCACTTCAACTCCGTAACGCTGACGAAGGATCTCCGGATCGCGGATCAGACTCTGAATTCCGAATGTAGGCTGAGATCCTGCTGTCAGTACAAGCGCCCTTGTATTGCGAACTGCTTTTCTTACCCAGAGAATATGCATGATCTCATTCACATCCTGAAGATCCATACATACATATGCCTCTACTCCGATGGAACGGCAGTATGCTGCAAAATCAATTCCTTCGTTTCCGTTCTGCCAGATAACGACCGGCTTTCCGAAACGCTCAAGCTTAGGAATTCTCCATCCCATGCAGAGGAAGCAATCGATCTCATCAACATCCTCTCCGATTTTTGCAAAAAGGTCTTTATCTACAACAAAAGACTCATTATAGCGGACATCCACAGGCTCCGTGAATTCTACCTCATCAATAACCCCTTGTAATCCCTTAACTGAATTTTTGAACGCCTCATCAGCTGCTTTTGTCTCAGCTTCAACAGTCATATCCTCTTTATGTCCGGCACGACATGGTCCCTCCCAGAAATGTGTATGTGTCAGACATCCAACCAACGGTTTTACTACAAGTTTCATATCCATTGCTTTCTGTTTCATAATAAAAATACCTCTCTTCTCTTTAACATTCCGCATTTTCCAGTTTGTAGTTTTTCCACACACTCGATATATCCTATTATACTGTATGAATCATGGAATTCCTCTTTATTCTTCCGAACAGACTGTACTTTCTTACGATTTTGTGCTATTTCCATATAATTTATATTATTATTCCCATCATTTTTATATGAATTATACAATATTTATTCACCACATTAACCTGAAAAAAATCCGCAAAAAAAAGCACCGGAAACGTGGCCGATCCGTTTTTCGGATGGAAGTACATTTCCGGTGCTGTAATCCTGCCCAATACTCAGGTTATCTTATGCCTGTGCCTCTTTCAGCAAAGCAGACATTCGGAATCCGCTTCGCTACTTCCTCATGAACAAAAACAGGATTATGCCTGTTTTTGTTCAAACTGACTGTTATACAGATCCGCATAGAAGCCCTTCCGTGCCAGCAGCTCTTCATGATCTCCCTGCTCAATGATATCTCCGTCCTTCATCACCAGGATCAGATCTGCATCCTTAATGGTAGAAAGTCTGTGGGCGATAACAAAGCTGGTTCTGCCCTTCATCAGGTTATCCATAGCCTTCTGGATCTGCATTTCTGTTCTTGTATCAACGGAAGATGTGGCCTCATCCAGAATCAGGATCTTATTGTCTGCCAGGATCGCTCTTGCAATGGTAAGCAACTGCTTCTGCCCCTGAGAAACATTACTGGTCTCCTCATCCAGGACCATCTGATAGCCGCCGGGCTGCTGCATGATAAAGTTGTGGATATGGGCCGCTTTTGCTGCTGCGATCACCTCTTCATCCGTTGCGTCCAGTCTTCCATAGCGGATATTTTCCATAATGGTTCCGGAAAACAGCCAAGTGTCCTGCAACACCATTCCGAACATCTCACGGAGATTGCTGCGGTTGAAGTTCCGGATATCATGTCCGTCAACCTTGATGCTTCCGCCATTTACATCATAAAAACGCATCAGCAGCTTTACGATCGTCGTTTTTCCTGCACCTGTAGGTCCTACAATGGCGATCTTCTGACCGTCATGCACATCTGCGGAAAAATCATTTACAATGATCTTATCCGGATTATAACCGAATTTCACATGCTCAAACTGTACATTTCCTTCCAGTCCCTCAATGGAATCCGGGTTCTCCGGCTGAAGTTCTTCCTCCGGCTCCTCAAGAAATTCAAATACCCGCTCAGAAGCTGCCGCCGAGGACTGCAGAAGGTTTGTAACCTGGGCGATCTGCTGGATCGGCTGTGTAAAGTTACGGATATACTGGAAGAAGGACTGGATATCTCCAACCTCGATAGTTCCTTTGATGGCAAAAATCCCTCCGAGAAGTGCCACCATCACATATCCCAGATTTCCCACAAACTGCATGATCGGCATCATCATTCCGGAAAAGAACTGTGACTTCCATGCAGACTCATAAAGCTTCTGGTTGTCATGCTCAAATTCCTTCAGCGCATCCTGCTCTTTGTTGAATACTCTTACCACATCATGGCCGCCGAAATTTTCCTCAACCTGACCATTTACTTTTCCCAGATACTCCTGCTGTGCCTGGAAATATTTCTGGGAGTGTTTCATTACTTTATTAATGATAAGCATGGAAACCGGCAGGATCAGCACTGCTGCCAGTGTCATCCACACGTTGATGGAAAGCATCATGATAAATACACCGATCAGTGTTGTTACGGATGTGATCAGCTGTGTCATGCTCTGGTTGATGCTCATCTGCAGGGTATCCACATCATTTGTCACCCTGGAAAGGATCTCACCGTTTGTTCTGCTCTCGAAATAATTCATTGGCAGACGGTTGATCTTCTTTGAAATATCCTTTCGGAGATTGTATGTAACATCATTGGAGATCCCCGTCATGACAAATCCCTGGATCAGGGAAAAGCATGCACTTGCCACATACAGTCCCAAAGTCCACAGAAGGATCATTCCGATCTTACCGAAATCAATACCGCCTGTACCGTTTACCTTAGCAACCAGACCATTGAACAGCTCTGTGGTAGCTTTTCCAAGTATCTTCGGGCCTGCAATATTAAACGCTGTACCTGCCACTGCAAAGATAAACATCAGGATAAAACGAAATTTATATCTGCCCATATAGCCAAAGAGCTTTTTCATGGAGTCTTTGAAGTCCTTGGCCTTCTCTGTTGGCTGCATTCCGTGTCCGCCCATCGGACCTCTTCTTCTCTGCTGACTCATGCCAATTCCTCCTCTGATAACTGACTCATGGCAATCTGGCGATATACCTCGCAGGACTTCATCAGCTCCTTATGGCTTCCGATCCCTGCCATATGTCCATCGTCCAGTACAAGGATCTTATCTGCATTTAAGATCGTACTGATACGCTGTGCCACGATAATGGTTGTTGCTTCTTTTGTATGTTCTTTCAGCGCTTTTCGAAGTGTGCTGTCTGTTTTGAAATCCAGTGCGGAAAAGCTGTCATCAAAGATAAAGATCTCCGGATCTTTTGCGATAGCTCTGGCAATGGAAAGCCTCTGCTTCTGTCCACCGGAAACATTGCTTCCTCCCTGTGCGATCGGAGTCTTATATCGCTCCGGCTTGGTGTCGATAAACTCCGTAGCCTGTGCAACCTCTGCTGCTTTTTTCACTGCATCTTCCGAAATCTCTGTCTTTCCGTAACGGATATTGGAATCAATGGTTCCTGAGAAAAGTACACCCTTCTGCGGAACATAACCGATCCTGTCACGGACATCCTTCTGTGTCATTTTCCGGACATCCACGCCATCCACTTTCACAGATCCTTCTGTTGCATCATAGAAACGCGGGATCAGATTGATCAGTGTACTCTTACCGCTTCCTGTACTTCCGATGATCGCTACTGTCTCACCTTTTTCTGCCTTGAAGGAAATGTCTGTGATAACATTCTCTCCTGCCTCCGGATATGCGAAGCTTACATGATCAAATTCTACAGTCCCCTTCACATCCTGGGAAGGCTGTACCGGATCCTCCGGATCCTGGACACTGACTTCTGTCTCAAGCACCTCGTTGATACGGCGTGCAGATACATTTGCTCTCGGCAGCATGATAGACATTGCTGTGATCATCAAAAATGACATGATGATCTGCATTGCATACTGGATAAACGCCATAACATCACCAACCTGCATGCTTCCGCTGTCTACTGCATAAGAACCGCTGTAGATGGTCAGTACGGAAACTGCGTTCATGATCAGCATCATCACCGGCATCATAAATGTCATACAACGGTTTACAAAGAGGTTTGTCTTCGTCAGAGTGATATTTGCATTCTCAAAACGCTCCTCCTCGTGTTTCTCCCGGCTGAATGCACGGATAACCGGAATACCGGTAAGGATTTCTCTTGTTACCAGGTTCAGCTTATCTACCATGGTCTGCAGGGCTGTAAATTTCGGCATTGCGATCCTGAACAGCATTGCCATAAATGCCATGATCAGTACAATGGCCACCCCAAGGATCCATGTCATGGAGGAATCTCTCTGAAGCACGCGGATCACACCACCGATTCCAAGGATCGGCGCGTAAAGCACGATACGGAACATCATAGCCATTACCTGCTGGATCTGCTGGATATCGTTCGTGCATCGTGTAATCAGGGATGCTGTTGAAAACTTATGGTACTCTCTGCTGGAAAAACCTATGACTTTGTTATAAACCAGCCCACGGAGATCATGTCCCATAGATGCAGCAACTCTGGATGAAAGAAATACCACACATACTGCAGCCATCATGGTGACCAGTGCCATCAGCACCATGCGGATACCTGTTGACTTCATATAATCCATCTGTATGGCATCCACATCTTCACCCATAGCTTCATATTCTACACGAACATAGGAAACACCTGCCTGTGTGATGATGGATTCCTGCATCTTGTCGATCTTTTCTCCGACCTGGTCCTTCATAGCAGCCAAAGCCTCTGCCGGCATCTGAGAAAGAGCCGCCAGTGGATCCGTCCCTTCCGGGATTCCCATTTTTGCAAGAGCTGCCTTTGATTCCTCACTGTCGGACGTCAGAGTAGAAACGATCACCATCGGTTTGCCGAAGATATCGTTGAGTTCTTCTCTGTCTTCTTTGGAGATTTTATCCTTTAATACCAGATCATCTCCCTCTTCCTCATAAAATCCATCCACAGTTTTCGCATCATCCTCTTCCATAAACAGCTTCAGACTGTCCATAGACGTCTTTCTGATCTTCTCAGGAACACTGTCTTCAATACCGTTCTGCTGAATTCCCACATTAATGATATTTGATGTGTAATTCGGCAGAGACAGATCACAGTATGCCTGAAGAAAAAGAAGCGCAATGATGAGTACGATGTAACCTGCAGATCGTTTCAGATATTTCATCAGTTTAATCACGTTTCTGTTCCTTCCTTTCTGTCATTTCATCCGGATGAAGCTTTTCTATGGCTTCCTCCGGCTGGATCTTTTCGATATTTACAAGGATCTGCTCCAGAAATCTCCGAAGCAGGCACTGTTCCGCCTCACTGAAGCCTTCCATCATCACAGCCTCATTTTTATGGATCCGTTCCAGTGCTTTTGCCTTGATTTCCTTTCCCTTTTCTGTCATGTAGATCCTGGTCACACGCTGGTCCTTTTCATCCGGTTTCTTATAAAGAAAGCCTGCTTTCTCCAGTCTCTGTATCGATACATTTACCGTAGGCGGCTTGATATGCAGGATCTTTGCAATTTCCCGCTGACTCAGGCCATCCCTTCCGGACACAAGCCCCAGAACCGGTATCTGTCCCGGATAAATCCCAAGCTCCTGCATCTGACCAAAGCATTTCGTCATAAAATAACGGTCTACCTTCATAAACAGAGATAAAAAGCTGCTCTGCCTTTCTTTCTCATCTTCCTCCTTACAAAACACGCTGTCACTCCTCTCTCATCCGATCAGACACCTGCTCTTTGTTAATGATATACGAAGCAGTGATCTTCTTTTTTAATTAGTCGGCTAACTATATATAATATACATCTGCACAAAAAATGCAACTGGTTTTTGTAAATTTTACACTTTTTTAAGATTTACAGCTTCTTTAATTTCCACCTGAAATCTATTAATTAATTTGTCAAGCTAATTTATTTTCTGCTGTTTTTCCTATTTTTTTCGCAAAAAAAATACCCGCTTCGTTTTTTTATTCGAAACGGGTACTTCTTTCTGTTCCTGATTTTCTTATACAAACTGATTCACAGCCGGATCATAAGCATAATCGATCATGTCAAGCTTATCCTCCAGTTCTTTCCGGTTAAGTCCTCTGTCCTCACAGAAGGCATCCAGGGATCTGTAAAAATCCCGCAGCTGTGTATTTACGTAACTTAAAAGCATTACCGGGTCCTTTGGTATCATAATCTGTTTCCATCCTTTTATCTGATATTTATCCAATATCCCAGATGCTGCTGGATAGCTGTCTGATCTGAAATATCAGATTTACTATCTTACCAATTTTATTTTTTGTCAAGAGCCAGTAAAAAAATTTTTCAGGATTTTTTATTTCTTCAGTATTTGATAAAAATATTCCATTCCTTGTCCCAAAAAAGAACTGCCTGGTTCCGATCTTCATCCTGAAATGGATTTCTATCAGAACCGACAGTTCTTTTCCTTGTCAATCTATCATAACTTTATGGAGTTATTTTTTACTTCGTGCTGACGGTAAACGCTCCGGCATGCACATCCAGCACAATGGTATCTCCGGCATGCACATCACCGGAAAGGATCTTCTTGGCTGTCAGTGTCTCCACATAATTCTGGAGATAACGCTTCAGAGGACGTGCGCCGTAAACCGGATCATAACCATTATCCACTACCATCTGTTTGGCAGCATCTGTAAGCTCCAGAGAAAGCTCCTGGTCAGCCAGACGGTCGCTGAGCTCTTTGACCATAAGATCTACGATCTTACCTACATTATCCTTGGTCAGCGGCTTGAACATGATGATCTCATCCAGACGGTTCAGAAATTCCGGACGGAAGTGACCACGAAGATCATTCATAACCTGTTCCTGTGCCTCCAGTTTGATATCTCCCTTCTCGTCGATACCGTCAAGAAGGTACGGAGAACCAATGTTGGAAGTCATGATCAGGATCGTATTCTTAAAATCAACCGTACGTCCCTGTGAATCCGTGATACGTCCATCGTCCAGTACCTGCAGAAGTACATTGAATACATCCGGGTGAGCCTTCTCGATCTCATCAAAAAGAACAACACTGTACGGTTTTCTTCGAACGGCCTCTGTCAGCTGTCCGCCTTCCTCATATCCGACATATCCTGGAGGCGCTCCGATCAGACGGGACACGGAATATTTCTCCATGTACTCACTCATATCGATACGGACCATATTCTGCTCATCGTCAAACAGTGTGGCAGCCAGAGTCTTGGCAAGCTCTGTTTTACCAACACCGGTTGGTCCGAGGAACAGGAATGAACCGATTGGCTTTGTGGGATCCTTGATTCCGGCTTTGGAACGAAGGATCGCATCTGTTACAAGACGAACACCCTCATCCTGTCCTACTACACGTTTGTGCAGCTCATCCTCAAGGCCCAGCAGCTTGGTTCTCTCACCTTCTGTCAGCTTGGTTACCGGAATACCGGTCCATCTGGAAATGATACGAGCAATCTCATCATCTGTGACAGCCTCATGTACCAGGCTTCTGTCACTCTCCTTAACCTGCTTTTCCTCAATCTCCAGCTGCTGCTGAAGCTTCGGCAGCTCGCCGTACTGCAGCTCTGCTGCTTTCTCCAGATCGTAATTCTGTTTTGCTTTCTGGATCTGTTTATTGATATCCTCGATCTGCTCACGTAATTTCTGAAGCTTCTCTACGGAATGCTTCTCATTATCCCACTGAGCTTTCTGGGTATTAAAAGTATCTCTCAGCTCTGCAAGTTCTTTCTGCAGATCAGCCAGACGCTCTTTACTTAAGTTGTCAGTTTCTTTTTTCAGGGCAGACTCTTCAATCTCCAGCTGCATGATCTTACGTCTCTGCTCATCCAGCTCTGTCGGCATGGAATCCAGCTCCGTCTTAATCAGCGCACAGGCTTCATCAACAAGGTCGATGGCCTTATCCGGAAGAAAACGGTCTGTAATGTATCTGTGTGAAAGTGTGGCAGCTGCAACCAGAGCACTGTCTGTGATCTTAACACCGTGGAATACCTCATATCTTTCCTTCAGGCCACGGAGAATGGAAATGGTATCTTCCACTGTCGGCTCATTTACCATAACCGGCTGGAAACGACGGGCAAGTGCAGCATCCTTCTCAATGTACTGTCGGTACTCATCCAGAGTTGTTGCACCGATACAGTGCAACTCACCTCTGGCAAGCATAGGCTTCAGCATGTTTCCTGCGTCCATGGCGCCGTCTGTCTTACCTGCACCCACAATCAGATGAAGCTCATCGATAAACAGAATGATCTGTCCTTCGCTCTTTTTCACTTCCTCAAGTACCGCTTTCAGACGTTCCTCAAACTCACCACGATACTTGGCACCTGCAACCAGCGCACCCATATCCAGGGCAAAAATCTTCTTATTCTTAAGACCTTCCGGTACATCTCCTGCCACAATACGCTGTGCCAGTCCCTCGATGGCTGCTGTTTTACCAACGCCAGGCTCACCGATAAGAACCGGGTTGTTCTTGGTCTTACGAGAAAGGATACGGATAATATTCCGGATCTCCATATCACGGCCGATCACCGGATCAAGCTTCTGGTTCTTCGCCTTCTCCACAAGATCCTCACCGTATTTATTCAAGGTATCATAGGTTGCCTCCGGGTTGTCACTGACAACTCTCTGGTTTCCCCTGACTGTAGATAATGCCTGAAGAAAACGCTCTCTGGTGATTCCGAATTCATTGAATAGCTTCTTCATGCTCGGGCTTGGATTCTTCAGCATAGAAAGAAACAGATGCTCAACCGATACATACTCATCTCCCATAGCCTTCGCTTCGTCCTCTGCACTGACCAGTGCCTTGTTCAGATACTGACCAAATCGAAGCTCTCCACCGGAAACCTTAACCTTTGCATCCAGTGCTTTCTTAACTGTGTCAATAAAATATTCCTTCTGGATCTCCATCTTCTCGATCAGTTTGAGAATCAGGCTGTCCTCCTGTGTCAGCAATGCATACAGAAGGTGTTCCTCCTCGATCTCCTGATTGCCATATTCATAAGCAACCTTCTCAAGATCCTGGACAGCCTGTACGGATTTCTGTGTAAACTTACTGATGTTCATAGGCTTCCCTCCTATTCTATGAAAAACATTTCCAATATTCTCATACCGGAAATGCTGTGCTTTTTTCTTGTTCTAGGAGAACTATAACACTATTTGTTAGCACTGTCAAGAGGTGAGTGCTAATTTTTGTGTTATTTTTTTGCAACCGTAAAATGAAAAACTAATTTCCGCCTTTAGCCCTTTATGCTCTTTTATTGGAAGGTGTTTCTTTACGAGCTCAAGTTTCAACTCCTTACTATACTGTTTCCTAGACATAAAAATATGCTCCTCATATGATAGATTTTTGGATATTTCCATTGTCTACCATATGGGGAGCATATCAATCCAACGGTTTTCAGTGCTTTTTTCATATTACTTTATTGAATATCCCTCATTCTGCCTATATAAGTGAAACTTAGCGAAACTTAAATTAAATCTCTTTCAGACAATTCAATTTGGATATTCACCAACTGTGGATTATTTCTCAGTGCACCAGTTTCCAACTTACCGCCTGCTGCCTTGCATCCACAAATCTCTTATAAATACCTTCCTGTTTCATTAATTGCTCATGTGTTCCATGCTGTGCAATTCTTCCTTTTTCAACAACCACAATCTGGTCTGCATGTCTGACTGTTTTTAATCTGTGGGCAATCATAATAATCGTTTTTTCCTTTGTAAGTGCATCTACTGCATCCATGCGGTGGAGTTGACCGGCACACAGGGCGGCACCATCCGGGGTAATCTCTATGAGCTGGACTATCAGCAGCATTTCCGGCACGTCGTTGAAGCCTCCCAGCCGGTGAGCGTGAACCGGCTCTTTTATGAGCATGGAACCCGTGACATCCCGGATGGCCAGTATTTTGACGGAAGCCCTGACCGGGTGTTGGGAAATTTCCTGCGGTATGAGGCCCAGCCCCATGACCCGGCTGTGCTGCAGGAGGCTTTACGGCAGGAGCAGCACAGCCGGGGGCGGGCCGTCCCCGGCGACTTCAAAGCCCACGTTACGGCTTTGCATAACAGCCGGATTGAAACCGAGGCCCGGCGCATCGTGGATAAGCTGAAAGATCTGTCCGCGCCCAACAGCCCCAACAAGACACATTTTATGGTGGAGATCTCACCGCACTTTGACGCACTGGCTTCCACCAAGGACAATGACCGGCTCTTTGCCATGCTGCCCTATAAGTCCCTGTGCTTTACCAGCATAAAAGACCGACACGGGGTATATGCCATGATTAACAAAGATGAGCGCCGTGATGTGAGTATTCGCAAGCCCCGGCCATCTATCCGCAAGCAGCTTGCCGACAGCAAACAGGCCACCAGCCCGAAAAAGGCGGCGGCCAGAACCAAGAAAAATGAATTGGAGGTATGAGGAATGATGCACTTTACCGTGGAAGAAGAAAATTTGATCTGTGTGTACCACAACGCAGACCGACGCAGGACGATAGGCAAGATCACCGCAGCCATGCCGGGTATGGACGGGGATATGTGGACGCTGGCCCAGCAGACCCTTTCCAAGCTGAAACGTATGACGGATTCTGACTATGACAGCCAGAAATTCTATTTCACAGACGAGAACGAATAAATAACAGCAGACGCCGGGCGCGGCGGCCATGTGGCCGCTTGCGTCCGGCGTCTTTTCTTTTTGCCTGTTCCTACGCATTTAGAACCCAGTATTGGCGGGGATAGGATAAAACACTCACATACCCCTCCGACTATGCGGGAAAAGCCTTGAAATATAGGGCTTTTTAAGGCCCTAAATGCGTAGGTTGGTGCTTTGTTGCGATATGCTCCACGGTTACGGTGTATTGTTCATATTCTGTTTTCGGGAATCTTTATGAAATCTTCAAAATTGCCCGGTATGCTATCCGTAGAATCAAAGAAAGGACTTGATTATATGGATATGATTTTGAAAACGACTGACCTCTGCAAAAATTTCAAGGGGCAAATGGCGGTAAACAATGTGTCACTGAACATCCGGCGCAACTCGGTTTATGGTCTGCTGGGGCCGAATGGGGCTGGCAAATCCACGATCTTAAAAATGCTCACCGGCATTTTGCGCCCCACATCGGGAAGCATCGAGTTTGACGGCCACCCGTGGAAGCGGAATGATCTGGAGCATATCGGTGCTTTGATTGAGATGCCCCCGCTTTACGAAAATCTGACTGCATACGAAAATCTCAAAGTCAGAACTACATTGCTCGGCCTGGACGATGCACGAATTAACGAGGTATTGCAAATTGTCCAGCTCACGAATACCGGCAAGAAACGGGCCGGGCAGTTTTCTCTTGGTATGAAGCAGCGGCTTGGTATTGCTATTGCATTGCTGAACAGTCCCCAGCTTTTGATTCTGGATGAACCGACTAACGGCCTTGACCCTTTAGGGATTGAGGAACTTCGAGAGTTAATTCGCTCTTTTCCCTGCAAAGGGATTACAGTTATTTTGTCCAGCCATATTCTGTCAGAAGTCCAGCAGATTGTAGATCATGTGGGTATCATTGCTGGCGGCGTCCTTGGATATGAGGGAGAGCTTCGCGCCGGTGAAGATTTGGAACAACTCTTTATGGATGTTATTCGCAGAAATGGTAAGGAGGGATATTAAATGGAGATGGCATATATTCAGGCAGAGAACCTAAAGCATAAGAGAACTTTCACAAAAACGCTGATCGTTCTGGCCCCGTTTGTAACTGCGCTTATGAACTTTTTTGCCCCTCTTTGGTTCCAGCTCAATTCTTATAATTGGTGGTATAACCTGCTTTATCCTGGATTCCTTACGCTCACCTGTGCCTTGATTGAACAGCGGGATAATGGCAAACTAAAATATCGTGCCGTTGCTTCATTGCCTGTTTCGCAGAACAAAGTCTGGAAAGCAAAAATTGGAGTGGCCGGTATTTACTCCTGTGTGGGGAATTTCATTTTCCTGGCGCTAAATCTGTTGGGCGGTTTTGCAATATTAGTTATCAACGAAATTCCCCTGACAATCGGAATTTGCCAGGCTGCGGCCGGAACAGCTTGTATTGTCATTGCAAGCCTATGGGAAGTTCCGCTGTGCTTATGGTTATCAAAAAAAGTTGGTATCTTTGTCACGGTTATTCTTAATGCCGGACTTGGAAGCGTTTTAGGGATTTTCACGGCTACAACCTCTTTGTGGATGATCTGCCCGTATAGCTGGGTGCCGCATCTTATGATTTCCGTGTTAGGTATTTTGCCTAATGGTGAGCCGGTTGCAGATCAGAGTACGGCAATGGCATTTTGGATGATTATACTTGTATTGGTCATTTCGCTGGCCTGGTTTGCGGCGCTGTCATTTTTAACTGCAAGATGGTTTGAGAAAAAGGAGGTGGGGTAACTATGGTATCTGTGGTTCGCTGCTGGAAAGCAGAATATCAGAAGTGTAAACATAGCATTTTGCTCTATATGCACAGCATGATTCCGATTATATGTGCGGCGATTTTTGCGGGTTACTATCATATATCCAGATGGGAACTGGCAACCAAAATCAGTGCCTATCTGGAAGTGCTGGCCGTTGCGTTCCCGTTTCTGATCGGCATTATTGTGGGCCTGGTTGTTCAGATCGAAAATCAGGCCGGGCATTATCAGCTTTTGTTGGGAACAATCCCATCTCGCATGGCAACGTATATTGGTAAACTTGGTTTTCTGATGATCTGTGCTTTTGGCGCAACATTTTTAGCGTTAGGAACATTCGCTGCACTATATAGAGATGCTCCGGCAAGCCTTTACCTGAAAGCAGGGATTCTATTGTTGATTACCATGCTTCCCATTTACCTGATTCATTTGTTTGTGGGAATGAGCTTCGGAAAAGGTGCATCTATGGGATTGGGAATTGCAGGGAGTTTAATAGCTGCCCTTATGATAACAGGGCTTGGTGACGCTACATGGAAATATATTCCCTGGGCCTGGGGCGTTCGTGCTATGGATTACACTGTGCTTGCATGGGATAGCCCCCAACTGTATGCACAGGTAAAAACCGATTTTTTCAGCGGTATGATTATTTCTGTATGCTGCACTGTTTGTCTGCTGATTGCCAGTTTGGTTTGGTTTCATGGTTGGGAGGGAGGTAAAAACAGTGAATAAAAAGTGCCTGTTTGCCGTGGTAATTATGCTTGTAAGTCTTATATGCTTATCGGCCTGCGGTGCGCTCCGCGATACCGCCGATAAAAATAAGGCGTTAAATGAATCTCTGCCGTATTATGAGCTGAACGCCGCAAACTATGATGAAATTTCATATAACGGCCTGACATATACCATAACGGATGAATGTCTTGAAATGTCAGAACTGCAAGAAGAAATCGGGCAGGTATCGAAACGCTTCAAAAATGTGGCGGGGGAAGATTTCAGTTTCGGCTACGTTTACAGTATTGTGAATGTGGATATAAGCAATGCCGTAGCTGTAAATATCAACAATGAATATCGGAAAGCTGACATTAAAAATAATGATGAGTAACCTCGACAATGTGGTATAATGGGGTGGGAGGTGATTTTTTGACCCACTTACTTGTAGTTGACGATGAAGTTTCTATCTTGGAATTGATTAAGAACAGTTTGGGGAAAGATGGATATTTGATAACAGTCTGTCAAAATGCGGATGATGTAGACATCAAAAAGCTGCATTTCTATGACCTCATTCTTTTGGATGTGATGATGCCTGGCACAGACGGGTTTGAGTTTTGCAAACAGATCAGGAATATGGTAGACTGCCCGATTCTCTTTCTGACCGCAAAGACATTAGAGGAAGATATATTGTTTGGATTGGGCATCGGTGCGGATGATTATATTACGAAACCTTTTCGTATTCAGGAGCTTCGCGCCCGTGTCGCGGCACATTTACGCAGAGAAAAAAGGGAGCATCACAGCACACTTTCATTTGAGCCTGATATAAGATTTGACCTTTCCGCAAAGGTACTGTATGTTTCAGAACAGCCGGTTCCCCTTACCAAAAGCGAGTATTCAATCTGTGAATACCTTGCGAAAAACCGGGGACAGGTTTTTACAAAAGAACAAATCTATGAAGCCGTTTTCGGGTTTGATGGAATAGGCGATAACTCTACGATCTCAACGCATATAAAAAATATTCGTGCGAAATTGGAGCATTTCAAAATAAGTCCGATCAGCACCGTATGGGGGATAGGATATAAATGGGAGTGAAAAAGAAACCTACATTGAAAATATTGTTTCGCCAGTTTGCTATCTCCCTCATTGTCATGCTGGTAGCGGCAATTATTGTCCCTTTTGGTTTGGAGGGACTTGCTGTAAATGCTGGATTAGCTACAAGAGCAAATCTAAGTGAATTGCAGGTAAAAGAGATCATTCCAACGCTGACGATTGCCCCGGATATTACAAAGGTTGTGATTCCACAGGGATGCGGCTACTTAATTCTGGACAAGAACTTTAATGAGCTTTACAGCAATATGGACGATGATGAAAAAGAAATTGCCCTGCTGTACGCAAAGGGAGAATATATTGAATATGCTACGGGGAGGCAGTTTGCACTTGTTGTCCGGGAAAACGAATTTTGCGTTTTAAGGTATTATATTGGTTCTCAATTTACAGTGTCATGGCTACCGGAATATTTTCCATCTCCTGACACGCTTGCGTTTATCCTGATGGCTGTAAATTCGCTGCTGGTCATTATCATACTGACCGCCAGATTTGCTAAGAACCTGCGTACACAACTGACCCCGCTTTTTGAAGCAACTGCGGAGGTTTCAAAGCAAAACCTTGATTTTGAAGTAGGACACGCCAAAATCAAAGAGTTTGAAGATGTCCTTGCATCTTTTTCAGATATGAAAGATAATCTGAAAATTTCGTTAGAACGGCAATGGAAAACCGAACAGACACAGAAAGAGCAAATCGCCGCGCTTGCCCATGATTTGAAAACGCCTCTGACGGTTATTCAAGGAAATGCTGATTTACTCACAGAAACAAATCTTGATGATGAGCAACGATTATACGCTGGTTACGTCGTGGAAAGCTCCGGCCAGATGCAGTCATATATTCAAACCCTGATTGATATATCACGGGCGGCGGTTGGTTATCAGCTCCATATTGAAAGTATAGACTTGCCAGCGTTCATGCAGCACTTGTTCGGTTATATGGAATCACTATGCCGGACAAAAGAAATCCGGCTGCAAATGAATACTGTTTCACTCCCTCAAATGCTGAAATTTGATAGGGTGCTGATAGAACGTGCTATTATGAATGTTATCAGTAATGGGCTGGACTACTCCCCGCAAGGCGGAACGCTTTATGTGGATGTTCAGAGTAACAACGGTTTCGTGGAAATTTCAGTCACAGACGAGGGAACGGGGTTTTCTAAAGAGGCATTATGCCACGCACAGGAACGGTTCTATATGGGCGATCAAAGCCGCAATTCAAAGTTACACTTTGGTATGGGTCTATATATTACAAATTCGATTATGGAACAACATAATGGTCAGCTTATTTTAGAAAATTCAAAAGAAACCGGCGGCGCAAAGGTTACTATGAAACTTCCTTGCTGATTTTCCGATAGTGTAATGGACGTCTTTTATGTCCGTCCATTTTTCAAATCTTTATGGAATCTTCAAAAATTCCTCTTATCATGTATCTAAAGAAAAAACATCTGCCCAGCGGCAGAAAAAAAACGCTGCTGGGCAGACCCATTTTCACGCTTAATTTATATTCACTGGTGGCGGTTTTGAGAAATCAAGACCGCTGCTTTCTTTCTGTCATTCCCAGCAGTTAAAGGCATGGCGGCCCACGGGAGGACGCCGCCATGCTGTTTTACTATCATTATAATCTAATCCACTTCTACCGCTTAAAAAAAGCCTTGCCCCGCCACGGGAATATTCCGGCTATGAGTATGAACTATACCATGTAAGAAAACAACAAAACGCTTCAAATCGTCGCCCGGTAGGTTTACGACCTGCCGGGCGATTTTTGTCGATTTTCGCGGATTCTCATTTCCGGCAAAAAATCAGATGGAAAAGGAGGCGGTCAGCAGACCAGGGCCAGCATAGGCCCCTGACAACGGACAGGATCATCCTGCTCACTCCCCACGGAAAGGGGGTGAGAAGATGAAAGTTACCCCTGATGATTACGGGAGGCGCTGCCAGTTTGACCATTTTTGCAAGCTGGTACTGTACCATGAAGCCGTTGACTACTTCCGGGAAAGGAAGCGTCAGCGTGGCTGGGAAACATCCTTTGAAACGCTGCCGCTTTCGGAACCGGACACGCTATGCACGATAGATCAGTACCCCAGCGACAGTTTTATATTTCCGGCCTATACTTGCCAAGTTGCTCCATCTGCTCACCGGATTTATAGGTGAGATTCAGGATCAGATATCCATTTACATTCGTGTACGTTATATAAATAGGACATTCGCAATCCGCTTTCGCTACTTACTCATGAATGCTCTCATCACATTTTCTTTAATCCACTTTCACCATGAGTATTTCATTATTTACTACATTCCATAACAAGCTTCTCACATCTGCCATATCCAAGCTGTGAACTATTCAGACACAACGTATAATTACTGGCCTTTCCCCATTTCTGATCGGTATAAAAATTATAATTCGTCATACGCCTTTTATCTGTATCTGCCATCATTTTGACAGCTTCCTTCTCTCCTACATTATACAAACCCATAATACGCTGTGTTTTTTTCGGCATATCCCCATGGATAAATACATTCAGTACATCATCCCTATCTTTCAGAATATAATCTGCATTTCTTCCGATAATTACACAAGATTCCTTATCAGCCAGTTCTAAGATAACCTTTCTCTGTGCCTCATACACCATGTCTTCTACTGATTTTCCTGTGATATCACGTCCGGCAAATGCATATGCAAACAAGCCTTTTTTCGGAGACAGTTCCGCACTTTCCTGAATATATTCCGGAGATAGACCAGACTTTTCTGCGATCTCATTGATAATGTTTTTATCATAATAAGCGAGTCCCAATTTTTTCGCTAATTCTTCTCCGATAAAGCGTCCGCCGCTTCCAAATTCTCTACTGATCGTAATGATTCTTTTTGCCATTTCCAATTCCTCCTTAATTCAAAACATCTACTTTATTTTTTCTGATTCTCTTTAAAAACACATATCCTACAAAACAGGAAACTATTTCCGTGATCGGAAATGCCCACCAGATCAGTGAAACTCCCATCTGATCATTTCTGACAAACATAGAAAAGATTCCAGCCAGCGGCAGGATAATAATAAACTGTCTCAAAAGCGAAATAACCAGCGATTCCACACCACCATCCAGTGCCTGATAAATGCCCTGATAAGCAACATTGATTCCTGCGAACAGGAAACTTATAGAGATCACTCTCATTGCTCCGATAAAATATTCTCTCGACTGTCCCGCATTAAACAGCGTTGCAAATGCCCCAGGGAAAATCTCTGTGATTGCAATTCCCAGAATCATTAACACAATTGTATAGATCAGACCATATTTGATCCCATCCTGAATTCTCTTCTTACTTCTCATTCCATAAGCAAATGCAATGATTGGGGTGATTGCATCTCGCAGACCAAAAGCAAGAAACAAAACAAACTGCTGTACCTTATAGAACAGACCATAGGCCGTCTGTGCTGACGGATCGAACTTCAGGATCAGGTTCATTACATAAACCATAATGGACATCAGCGCCTGAGCAATGATTGCCGGAAGTCCGATTGCATAGATCTCCTTGATAATTTCGCCATCCGGCTTCATATATTTCGCCCCATGCTCGAATTCCTTATTTAATTTGATATGAAAAATGAGCAGTAATACTGCTGATGCTACCTGTCCAATTACAGTTGCGTAGGCTGCGCCATTCACTCCCATTTCCGGGCAAGGTCCAATACCGTAGATCATGATCGGATCAAGGATGATATTTACAACCGCTCCAACCACCTGACCAATTGTGGAATAAAGAGAACGGCCTGTTGCCTGGAGTAACTTTTCAAATAGAGAAAAGAAAATAATACCAAAAGAAATTACGCAACATATCCTCAGATAGCTGACCCCCATCTCAAGTACTTCTGTATCTACTGTCTGCGATGAAATATATGCTTTCACCCCAAAGATACCAAACAATAAGCAAACCGCATAAATGATTACTCCCAGAAACAGACTGTTTCCTGCTACCTTTGCAGCTTTTTTACTGTTTCCCTGTCCAAGTGTCCTTGCAAGAAGTGCATTGGTTCCTACACCGGTTCCGATCCCCACTGCCACCATAAGCATCTGCACCGGAAATACCAGTGTCAAAGCATTTAGTGCTGCCTCACTGCCTACTTTCATATTCCCCACAAATGCACTGTCTACAATGTTATAGACTGCCTGCAATGCCATAGATAGGATCATCGGGATTCCCATCTGGATCATCAGCTTATTTACCGGCATCTCCTTCATCTTGTTGCTTTCCGCCATTTTGTTTTAACTCCTCTCTTCTTTTTGGCACAAAAAAAGTGCGCACCCTGTCATATAAGCTGGACTTACGCTGACACGCTACACACTTTTCATGGCGATATTCATTTTTGCAAAATAAAAACGAGTAGCCGGTAAACTGGATTTACGCTTACTTGCCACTCGTTCCCTGTAATTATATTGCCCCTTTTTCAAAAAGTCAAACAAAATTTTTCTTACATTGCCGCAACCAACTTTCCCGCAGTAAGTGCAGCTCCATATGCAGCCTCTTCTTCATATTCAGGAATCTCCATCGGCATTTTGAACATTTCTTCTGCCAGTCTTCTCATCAGCGGGTTTCGGCGAATTCCGTTTCCGGAGCCAGTCAGGCGTGTGGCCTTTTTTCCGGTGAGCTGACACATCTGCTCATACTGCTCATGCAGTTCGTTAAGGATCCCACAGATCACACCGACCGTCAGTGCACCAGGATGAAAATTCTCTACACCGATTCCTGCGATCATGCCCCTGTGAGACGGATCACTTCTTGTCCCTGAAAAAGCTGTATCTACTTTCCATGCAGCTTCTTTTCCGTATTTTTCAATAAATTTTTCTGCCTGCTCCTGCATCCGGGAATACAGTCTTTCTTCAGTTTCTGCAGCTTCTCTGTAAAACTGTTCCAGCATCGCATACGCACGACCACCACACAGGGAAGCTCCCACGAGGATATAGCTGTTTTCGGTACAGGGGCGAAGCTCCACACTGCCGCTGCATTCTATAAACGTCTCTGTCACTAAGGAAACCTGGCTGCCGGTTCCCACATTCAGGAGTACGGTATCTTTAAGATCCCGGACGGAACCAAACAGACTCGCCTGATTGTCACCGATCGATCCCATTACCGGCACACCGGCTCTTGTTTCTCCGACTAAAAAATGTCCCTTTCTTACTTCCGGCAGATAAGAAGTATCTACGCCGGCCTGCTCCAGGGCTTCATACAGAAACTCCTGTTTTCGCAGGTCAAAGCAGCCCCAGCTTGCCGCCATGTCAAGTCCAATAACAGGGACAGTATTTTCACACAGCCGCATAGCAATATAATCACTGATCGTCGTCATCCTTACAGCATCCTTCGGGATCTGATCTTTCTTCTGAAGATAAAAATGTGTCACTACACCATATCCGGACGCTGCCGCACCTACTCCCTGCAAAAGCTCTGCACAGGTTTTTCCGTTTTCCAGCGGAATCTCTCCGCTTCCATCCTGCCAGGTATAGAGAGGACTCACTGCCTTGCCGGAAGCATCCACATACAGCATTCCATGCATCTGCCCTGTAAACCCTATTCCATCTGGCAAACCATTCTCCTTCTGCTGCTTTATAAGAAGCTCCCGGACGATTTCATAGATCCGTTCCGGATCCTGCAGCTTCTGTTCCGGCTTACTGCTCCGCAGAAAAGAATTATGCTCCACTGTTTCCTTTGCAAGCAGCTTTCCCGTTTCTGTATCTGTCATTACGACACTGACTGTTGTTGTGCCGATATCAATCCCCATGATCTTCATCGTCTGTTTCCGTCCTTTTCTGTGATCTTTACTATAGAAAAAAACTGTCATCATATGAGATGATTATATTATCGTTTGAGGATTAATGCTATCTTTTTTGGTTTCCTGCTCAGGTTTCTCGATTCTGAGCATGCGATATCCGATTCCTATGTGCGTCTGGATATATTGTACACCGTTTTTTTCAGGCTCCAGTTTTTTCCGCAGTGTTGCCATAAAGACCCTGAGAGAAGCAACATCGTTTTCCGAGCAGCGTCCCCAGATCTGCTGAGTAATATATGTATGTGTCAATACTTTTCCAATATTACGGGATAAAAGGCAGAGCAGCTTATACTCAATGGGCGTCAGATGCAGTTCTCTATCCTTCAGGAATGTGCAGCCAGCCGTGTAATCTATCTTTAATCCTCCATTTTCAAAAACAGAGGTTTCCGGCTGTTTTCCTGCCTGCGTTATGGCAAGCCGCCTTTGACTGACACGGATACGCGCAAGTAATTCTTCTACTGAAAATGGTTTTGTGATATAATCATCTGCACCCGCATCCAGTGCCTCTATTTTGTCCATATCTTCACTTCTGGCACTGATCACGATGATAGGCATATTCGACCAGGTACGGATTTTCTTTATTACCTCTACTCCTTCCATATCAGGAAGGCCCAGATCCAGAAGAACGATATCCGGATTGTGTGATGAAGCCTCCAAAATGGCTGAAGCTCCATTTTCTGCAGCCAGATATTTATAGTCATGTGTTTTTAATGTGGTAACGATCAGGTTCCGTATGGGTCTGTCATCCTCAACCACCAGAATTAATGTCTTATTCATTTAATGTCACCTCGCTTAATGGTAAAGTAAAAGTAAAATTACATCCATGCGGAGCATGATCTGAAAGAACCAGTGTTCCATCGTGAGCTTCTATGATAGAGCGGCAAAGTGCCAGGCCAAGCCCCAGACTCCGTTGGCTGTCTGCAACGGTCGTTTTCCCTGTATAAAACATCTCAAAAATATGTGGCTTCATTTCATCCGGAATTCCGGGGCCGTTATCTTCCACGCTTATCTGCGCTTTCCCGGCTTTTTTGACCCCCCGAATGCTGATGACAGAGCCTGACGGCGTATATTTTATCGCATTATCGATCAAATTTACCAACACCTGTATAATAAGATGCACGTCCATACGTGTAAGAACAAGTTCTTCACAGTCCGCCACGATCTTATACGCATCATGCTTCCGGCTGATATGTCGGAGTGACTCTGCTATTACCTCATCCAAAAGCTGATCCGTAAATTTAAACTTCAATCTTCCATCATTGAGCCTGGTAATGGAAAGCAGATTTTCCACAACTCCGATCAGCCACTCTGAATCCTCATGAATGTCCGTGTAGATCTGATACCTTGTAGCTTCATCCAGACGGTCACTGTTACTGAGAAGCATATCTGCATTTCCGGAAATAGAACAAAGCGGAGTACGCAGGTCATGGGAGATTGCCCGAAGAAGATCGCCACGCAGCTGCTCATTTTTTGCTAAAACCGCATTTTTTTCTTTTTCTATGGCATTTTGTACATTCTCCATTGCAAGTGCACATTCATTTATTACAGACAGCAGGATGCTGTATTCATAAGAGTCCAGTGTTTCTTTCTGCAGAGGGATCCCGATTACGCCATAAACATTATTCCCGCTTCGAATTGCCAGATATAAGCATTTTGCCTGTGAGAAATACTGTGTGGATGCGCCGGCACGCTGTCTGTTTTCATAAGTCCATCTGGCCGCCTGTTGTTCTTCCTGTGTCAGAAAATCCTCTGTGCTCTCTTTTTCCCCGGAAAAAAGCTTTCCTTCTGATAAAGTTCCATTTTCCACAACATATGCCGTGATGCTGCGGTTTAACAGGCGTATCAGCTGTGTACAGGTAACTCCGAGGATTTCTGTCTCACTTTTTGCCTTTTGCAGCAGACGATCCGTATCAAACAGAACCTGTGTGCGAAAGGCAATCTGTGAAGACAGCTTTGCATGCATTTTCAGCTTTGCCGCAAGGGTTCCTGTAAGTACGGACGAAATAAGCATTATGAAAAATGTCACCGGATATCCCACCGCATATGTCTCAAAAGACATCCTTGGCTCCATCAGGAAAAAGCAAAATAAGAATACACTTAAAAAGGAGCCGGCTACACTGCAAAGATAACCATCTGTCACGATCGAAGTGATCAATACGCCCAAAATGTATATCGTTACAATATTTGTATCTGTAAGATCCAGTTTCTGAAACAGCAGGCCGATCAAAGTGCATACTGCAAATATAAAAACCGTCAGCAAGTAATCTTTTGCAGACGGTTTTTCCACATACCATGCAAATGGCCGTTTCGGATAGGTTCTGTTTTTTACTGTATCCTCCATTTTCAAGCTCATTCTGTCATTCTCCTTCTACTGCTGTTTTCTGGAATTATATCACGCAGCTGTTCTGTGGTCAAAATTTTTTCTTCATGGCAATGAGCTATATGCGGAAGCATTTCTGAAGAGCTCTGTATTCTCCTAATACCAGTAATTTATCGTTTTCTGCAAAATATGTTTCCGGTGAAATTGCAATACTGAATTCCTCTTCATTTTTTACTGCCAGAATATTAATATTGTAGCGTTTTCTGATGTCAAGTCCACCCACTGTTTTTCCAACCCATTCTTCCGGCACTTCCACTTCAAAAATTGCATGGGAAGCGTCCACCTCCATATAATCCAGGATATGATCATCTGTATAACGGAAGGAGGCCCATTTTGCCACCTGCTTTTCCGGATAAACTACCTTATCGGCACCATTGCGTAAAAGAAATTTTTCCTGAACATCACGTTCAGCTCTGGATATCACCAATTTTGCACCCAGTTCTTTTAGAAGGGATGTTGTTTCAAGAGAATTTTGAAAGCTCTCTCCAATGGTCACAAAACAAATGTCATAGTTTCCAATTCCAAGGGACTGTAAAAATTCAGCATTGGTGCTGTCACCAATCTGAGCATTCGTCACAAATGACAGTACTTTGTCCACTCTTTCTTCCTTCCAGTCAACTGCCATAACTTCATGTCCCAGCTGATTGAGCTGCATGGCAATATGTCTTCCAAACCTTCCAAGTCCAATAAGCAATACATTTTTCATAATATTATTTTTCTCCTTCTTATCCAACTGTGATTTTTTCCAGAGGGAGCTTTGCATTTCCCTTATTTCTTCCGGAAAATACCGCATAGATCAGGGTCAGACCACCTACACGTCCCAGATACATCAGTATGATCAACACGACTTGTGAAAAAACATGAAGTTCCGGTGTGATTCCCAGCGTCAGCCCTACCGTACCAACAGCTGAAGCAGCTTCGTACAGACAATTTAAAAGCGGAAGGCCTTCGTACACACTGATCGCTATTCCGCCGCCAAAGAACAAGGCAAAATATAACATGGCTATTGTCGCTGCATTTTTTATCACATGATATTCAAGTCTTCGCCCAAAAGCTCCTGCATTTTCCTGACTTCGAAATGTCGCAATTGCATTTAAAATAAGTACTGAAAAAGTTGTTGTTTTCATTCCACCTGCTGTAGATCCCGGTGAACCACCAATTAGCATTAACAATATCATAACTGCTTTTGATGCCTCACTCATCTCTGAAATGTTTATAGTATTAAATCCGGCAGTTCTTGTCGTTACCGATTGAAACGTTGCTGCTAACAGGCGTTTTCCCATGGGTAATTTTGTCAGATCACAGATATAGAAAAAGACTGCCGGAAATAAGATCAGACATGCGGTAGTCATGAGAATGATCTTGCTTTGCATGCGGTAGCGTTTAAAGTTCAGTTTGTTTGTATAAATATCATCCCATGTGAGAAAACCGATTCCTCCTGTAATGATCAACAGCATAATTACCAGATTTATAAGTATATTTCCTGAATACCCAGTCAGCGATGGAAACATACTGGAATCTGTCCCCAGAATATCAAAGCCGGCATTACAAAAAGCAGAGATTGAATGAAAAACTGACATCCAGATTCCCTTTTTTCCATAATCTCCCATAAAAACCGGCAGCAGCAACACCGTCCCTGCAGCTTCGATCAAAAATGTTCCCCTCAAAATAAACCTTGTTAGTCTGACGATTCCTCCGACTTTTGGAGCTGAAATTGCATCCTGCATGGTGCTTCTTTGCATGAGGGATATTTTCTTTCCGGAAAGAAGGGAAACAGACGCAGCCACAGTCACTACTCCAAGCCCACCTGTTTGTATGAGTGCAAGAATGATCGTCTGGCCTGCCAGGGACCAGTAGCTTCCAGTGTCCTTTACCACAAGACCTGTAACACATACCGCCGAAGTGGCTGTAAAAAGTGCCTCATGAAATGGTGTGATCACTTTCTCCGCAGAAGAAAATGGAAGCATCAGCAGAACGGTTCCCAAAAGGATCACTCCTGCAAACCCCATGATAATCAGCTGAAAAGATGTCATATGTTTTTTCTTATATGATTTTTCCGGCATAAATGATCAGAACTCCTTATCAATACTTTTAACAGTGCTATCCTCGTAATGCATTTTATTATATATAACTACTTTCAAAGATAGTATAAAATTCTCTGCTTCCGTATTAAGATTTTATAAAGATATGATATTGAATTGAGAATTATTTTAACCGAATCAAGGAAATTACCTGCTTTGATGATCCTAAGCATTACCTTAATACTACAGTTTTTTAATTGTAAACACATTTTATATTTGTAGTTGACATTCGATATTTCTCTGTGATAAAGTGATACCCGTACAAAAAAACTCAAAAGGAAGGTATTGACATGAACACTGCATCATGCGAAAAAGAAGCTCCATCGCTTTCCAGAGATGAAGCCATTGCAATTTTAGATACTCCGGACGAAGAACTTGAGGCACTGATTGACCGTGCCAGCAGTTTACGTTACAAATATAAGGGAAACCGGGTAAGCATCCACATCCTTACCAATGCCCGCAGCGGTAACTGTTCCCAGGATTGTGCCTACTGTGCCCAGTCATGTCGTTCCACTGCCGATATTGATAAATACAAATGGGTAGATGAAGACAAATTATATCAGGACAATGATTTCGTAAATGATTATCATTTATCCAGACATTGTATCGGACTGAGTGGTATGAAATTTACAGATAAAGAGATCGAGGAGCTGGCCCGCAGGATCCGCAAAATGAAAGAACACGGAACTCATCTCTGCTGCTCCATAGGCTTTCTCACAGAGCACCAGGCAAAAATGCTCAAAGAGGCTGGTCTTGACCGGATCAACCATAACCTGAACAGCAGCCGTTCCTTTTATCATAATATCTGCAGTACACATACCTTTGACCAGCGTGTCCGGAATATCCATATGCTTCAGGGACTTGGTTTCGAGATCTGCAGCGGCGGTATCATTGGCATGGGTGAAAGCAAGGAAGACGTTGTTGACATGCTTCTGGAATTACGTGAGATCCAGCCGGAAGCACTGCCGATCAACTTTCTTCTTCCGATCAAGGGAACTCCTCTCGGAAATGCAGATATTTCCCAGCTGACAACAGAATACTGTATGAAGGTCCTCTGCCTGGCAAGACTTCTTGTGCCTAAAGCAGATATCCGATGTGCTGCCGGAAGAGAAGTTTATTTTAAAGGCGAAGAAAAAAAACTGCTCAGTGTTGTAGACTCTATTTTTGCTTCCGGTTATCTTACAGAAGATGGTCAGGGAATCGAAGACACTCTGAAAACCATTACGGATGCAGGATTCACCTATGAGATTGAATCTGCGTAAGCATCCTTATGGACATATGACCTATCATACACACTTACAGCATTTCATTACTTACCCTAACCAGTAAATATATTACCTTTTTCAAAGGAGGCTCTTTCAATATGAACCAGACAAATACTGTCTCTGCACCACGTACAAAAACCTACGAGATCACCATAACCGCTCTTATGGCAGCTGTCACCTGTATTCTTGCGCCGCTGTCCATTCCGATCGGTCCGGTTCCGATCTCATTTACCAATCTTGCCATCTATCTGTCCCTTTATCTTCTCGGATGGAAAAAAGGAACCATCAGCTATCTGATCTATCTTCTGCTTGGACTTGTAGGTCTTCCGGTATTTTCCGGATTTACCGGCGGCCCTGCAAAGCTGGCCGGTCCTACAGGCGGATACATCATCGGCTTTATCGTTATGGCTGTTATTGCCGGACTGGTAATTGACAACTGCCATAAGCCTCTGATCCAGCTCGTTGGTATGATTGCAGGAACAATTGTATGCTATCTTTTCGGAACTGTATGGTTCTGCATCGTTGCAGATTCCACTTTCAAAGCAGCTCTTGGAATCTGTGTAATTCCGTTTATCCCGGCAGATCTCATAAAAATGATCATCGCCATGATCATCGGACCAATGATAAAGAAACGAATCCGATAAGCTGAAACTCTGATACTCCAAAAAAAGGCAGCAGGAAATGTTGGAAATTTCCTGCTGCCTCTTTATCGCGTTTCATTTTTCTTATCTGAGTTTTTTCTTCAGTTCCTGGATCAGTTCAAAATAATCTCTGTGCTTCATCTCCGGGAAAGCCTTAATGATTCTTCCCTGGCCGAATACCGTATGGTTTGTGATAGAGCTTGACAGCTCATCAAACTGTGCCTGAAGCTCCGCTTTCTTCATCCGAAGCATTTCGGCAGATTTTTCTCTCTGAGCCACAGTCGCATCTCTGAGCTCTGCCTTAGCAAGAGCAACCTGAACCTTTCCCTCTCCCACCTTCTGTGCTGTATCAATGGTAGTTGTTGCCAGAGTATCACTGAGCTTATCACTCACGATCCGCAGATCCGCACGTACCTTATCCAGTCGGGTAAGCTTCTTGTTCAGTCCGCGGATCACCGCCACTGTTACAATAAGATCAGCCAGATACACCGCATACAGAATTGCCATAACAACCCATTCCAGTGTGGAAGGTGTATGAGAAGCCTGACGCTCCACATACTTCTGAAAAACCTTTACGACCATCACAATGGCAAGTCCCCATATCAGGGAAAACTCAAGACAGATATAGCCGTGAAAATTCAGCGGCTTATTGGAATAATCCCACCATCTTGCATGAAAGCATACATCCAGAAGCCATCCGGCAACCAGCTCTACCGCAGTTGCAAGAACGATTCCAAACAGAAAGATCATTCCCTCACTCATCTGATGTCCGCCGCTCTGAAGCGTATTAAGCAATGCAAACACGGAAAGTACACCAAATCCGTACACCGGGCATACCGGACCGTTGAGAAATCCCCGGTTTATAACCTTTCCTAAGGTTACTGCATGGAAGATAACTTCAACGACCCATCCTCCAAAAGAATAAAACAAAAAATACAGACATATCTGAAAATACGTCATCCCGCAAATCATCCTGTACTCCTCCTTTACAGCTGTCAAGATTCCGGCAGCTATTTCAGGGGTCAGTACCATCACCTCTGCCGGGGTGATTCTGATTATATCATATCACCCCTCTCATTTACATCCCTTTATCCGGTCATTCTTCCGAAACAATTTCTTTTTTCACACGGGTAAAGTACAGAAAGAATCCAATGTTCAGAATGATTCCCACTGTGGTAGATACCGGTGCTGCAAGACCGATCTTTGTCAGGCTGGCATCCGGCTGGATACTCATAAAGTACGCCATTGGAAGTCGTACCAGAAGCGTCTGGATCAGGCCCTGGACCATAACCCATATGGTCTGGTTGTTTCCGTTGAAATAGCCTATCATACTGAACAGAACAGCCGTTACCAGTGTCTCCGGAGCAAACCCCTTCAGATAATCAAAGCCCTTTTGGATAACGCCGGCATCTGTTGAAAAGAATCCTGCCAGCACATCACCCTTCAGCAGGATCAGGATAAATACCAGGCATCCCACAGACAGGCCAACTCCAATTCCCGTAAGCATGGATTTTCTCGCACGTTTCGGCTTTCCTGCTCCTACGTTCTGTGAAACAAAGGAGGCCATGGACTGCATTAGGGAGCTTGGAACCAGCATGGCAAAGTTTACGATCTTACATGCAACTCCGTAACCGGAGGATGCTTCCAGACCCAGGCGATTGACAAATGCGCACAAGGCCAGGAATGAAATCTGGGTCAGGAATTCCTGAAGTGCCAGCGGCAGTCCGATCTTTAGAAAACGTCTGCACTGGGGATTCAACCGGAAATCTTTTTTTGTAATGGTAAACGGAAGCTTCTTCTTTATCAGCAGAACTACTGCAAATACAACACTTAAGGCCTGAGCAGAAACCGTAGCAATAGCTGCTCCTGCTGCATCCATATGTAAGCCGGCTACCAGTACCAGGTCTCCGATCACATTTACAATACATGCCACCAGCACAAATAGCAGCGGAGATTTGCTGTCACCAAGACCACGGAAAATAGCAGACAGCAGGTTATACGCAACAATAAAGAAAATTCCGCTGCCACAGATCCGTACATAAGATGCAGTCAGCGCTACCGCTTCTTCCGGTGCCTGCATCAGCACGGAGATCGGATGTGCAAAACCTACCATAACAATAAACAGCACGACAGATATCATGGTAAAGACGATCGCAGCCCCACCGATAACGGAGCCAATCTGCTCCGGTCTTTTTTCTCCAAGATAACGTGCGATCAGAACTGTGATACCCATAGCAAACTGGATCACTACAAAGGTAACCAGATTCAGTACCTGACTTCCGGTGGAAACCGCTGACAGTCCGGATGTGGAACCGAATCTTCCAACTACAAGAAGATCGACCGCACCATAGGCAGCCTGCAGGATCAGCGCACCGAGTACCGGCATCATAAATGCAACCAGCTTCTTCAGGATATTTCCCTGGGTAAAATCTGCCTTATCATTTGTCATAATGTTCCCTCCTGTCACACATGATCTGATAAAATTTCCCGATGGTCCGGATCATATTGTCTGCTTCTTCTTCGGAAATCTCTGAAAGATAGGGCGCCAGACTGCTGAAATAATCCTGATCATACTTCCTGGAAAGCATCTCTCCTTTTTCTGTTATGGAAATGTAAGTAACGCGCCCGTCATCCGGAGACGTAAGCTTCTGAAGATATCCCTTTGTCTCCATTTCTTTCACTGTTCTGGTAACACCCGGACGCGGAAGGTTCATGGCATCACTGATATCAGAGAGCCGGATATCCTTTTTTTCTCTCTGCAGAGAATGGATCACATCCAGATACTGTATGTAGGATGGCATCACCCCCTGGGGCAGTGGCGGAAGCATATCCCGGATCCGCTTTGCCTGATAAAACGCATCAAACATCCGCTTGATCTTTTCATTTGTCATAAAAAAACTCCTCATATAATTATCTTAGTTAATTACCATTGATAATTATATGAGGAATTTATGGTTTGTCAAGCATGTTTTATTTTTCTGTTACAGAGTAGCTTTCTATTACAGAGTAACTTTCTATTAATCTATGCTTCTAATGCCTCTTTCAGAGAAGCTTCAAAGATCTCAAGTCCTTTCTCCATCTGCTCATCGGTCATGGTAAGCGGTGCAAGGTTCAGATATCTGGCCTGTGCCATCACACGCTCTCAGCTTAAATGTTCTGCATCCATAATAGAGGAAGACAGCTGCTCTGCGGCGTTTCTGTCCTTTTCCTCCAGCACGAGTTTCCGGCTGTCGTTGGTGACACTGGGATTTGTCAGAACTACGAATTCTCCTCCATGGATATAGTTATTCAATCCTGTATTCACTTTTGATGCACTGCAGGCAGTCTGCAAAATAGCCCCATCGTACAGACTACTCCAGACCGTTTTCCCCTGCTTTCAGCTTCAGAACTTCTGTAAGCTCCGGGATCTGCATCAGCATCATATTTCTACAATTCATAAAACACTACTCCTCCCACTGATACTGCTTCATATCTACACATCCATTTGCCTTAAACTCCACACCCTCGTCTTCCAGAAGCATCTTCTGCTCTCTCCAGCCTGGTGCAGTACGCCCTGCATGGTTCACAACTCTGTGGCAGGGATACTTCCCGTAAAATTCTGCCATACCTAAGACTTTTCCTACAAGACGTGAATTTTTATCCCGCCCGATCAGACGTGCGATCTGTCCGTAGGAGGCCACTTTTCCCTCAGGTATCTCTTCCACCACGGACAGTATCTCGTAGATTAAATCTTCATCCAGTATTTTTCCCATAATTATTCCTCCGAAATCCTGCTGGCAATTTTCATAGCATGCTTTCATAAATAAAATATCTCTCTTTTCGTGGACGCCTGCACCAGACCGTCCTCTCAGCCTGAGTTTTACAGTGCAGTTCCTTTCTTTGGAATAAACAAACAGCTCATATCTGTATGTTCCAGCTTAAGAAGTGAAATTTTTTTGTCAATTCCTCCAGCATAGCCCGTCAAGCTTCCATTTGTTCCTATGACTCGATGGCAGGGAATGATAATGGAAATTTCATTATGTCCAACCGCACCGCCTACTGCCTGGGCGGACATATGGGAAGTGTTTTTCATCACTGCAATTCTGCGCGCAATTTCTCCATATGTAATCGTCTGTCCGTAGGGAATCTCCAGTAAAATCTGCCACACTGCCTTTCTGAATGTTGAACCGTTCGGATGAAGTGGTGGAGTAAAGTTCGGTTCTTCACCGGAGAAATATACATCCAGCCATTTTTTTGCTTCTGTGAGAATTTTCGTTTCCTGTGGAACATAATCTTCCGGAAGTGTATTTGCAAAATATTTCTGTCCTTCAAACCACAAACCGGTAAGTCCGATTTCATCTGCGGCAAGTAAAATATCTCCGATTAGCGATTTATATTTGCATGTGTATACCATATTTTCCCCCCCACATTCATTTATCTCTACAATATTTTCTATAGCATTCCTCTTAATTAACACAAATGTCACATGCGCGTCCCCTCTGCGATTTCCTCGACATTGTGAGTTTTATCCCAACAAGCAGCAGGAGATTGCTGATATTCTTGACAATTTATAATATTATACCATTTTTGTTTTGAACATGCTATAATGCTGTTGCTGCCGAACCTCCAGCTGAAAGGATGTAAAGTCCTATGACAAGTTCTATAATTACTTTCTTTGTTTCTGTTATGGCAACTGTGGCTAGGCTGGACAGAAACGACAGGCAGTAACAGCCTAAAGGATTAAACCACCTTACATAAACGGAACAAGAACCCCCGGAAGTCTCGACCACTTCCGGGGGTTTTCGTATCAAATTCGTATCACGGGATCGTCAAACCCAGTGTTTTTCCTGCTTTTAAAAGTTTTTCAATACTCTCTCCACAACAATATAAAAAGCGGCAGAGCCTCTATTTTTGCAGGCTCTACCGCTTTTTATCTGAATTCCCCTCAAAAAATCTCTATACTTTATATCAGAACAGTCCTGTGATCTTACCGCTCTCGTCTACGTCGATCTTGGTTGCTGCCGGTACTTTCGGAAGACCTGGCATGGTCATGATCTCACCTGTCAGTGCAACAATAAATCCTGCACCTGCGGAAATCTTAAGATTTCTTACTGTTACCTCGAAATCTGTCGGAGCACCAAGCTTTGTCTGGTCGTCTGTTAAGCTGTACTGGGTCTTAGCCACACAGATCGGGCAGTTGCCAAATCCAAGTGCCTCCAGCTGTTTCGCCTGCTTCTGGGCATTTGCTGTAAGAACCACTTTCTTTCCACCATAAACCTTCTGTACGATCTGGTTCAGTTTGTCCTCGATGGAGCCTTCCAGCTCATAAGCATATGTGAAGTCATTCGGCTCTTCAACAAGACGGATTACTTCCTCAGCGAGCTTGATTCCGCCTTCGCCACCTTTTGCCCATACCTCTGAAAGTGCTACGTTTACGCCAAGCTCCTTGCATTTTGCTTCCACAAAATCAAGCTCTGCCTTGGTATCGGTCGGGAATGCGTTAATAGCTACCACACATGGAAGCTTGTATACATTTTTGATATTGCTTACATGCTTCAGAAGGTTCGGGATACCTTTTTCAAGAGCCTCGAGGTTCTCATTGTTAAGATCCGCTTTTGCAACACCGCCATTATATTTCAGAGCACGTACGGTTGCTACGATAACAACGGCACTTGGCGTAAGACCTGCCATACGGCACTTGATATCCAGGAATTTCTCTGCTCCAAGGTCAGCACCGAATCCAGCCTCTGTGATCGCATAATCAGCAAGCTTCATAGCCATCTTTGTAGCGGTTACGGAGTTACATCCGTGAGCGATGTTTGCGAATGGTCCGCCGTGAACGATTGCCGGAACATGCTCCAGTGTCTGAACAAGGTTTGGTTTCAGGGCATCCTTCAGAAGTGCTGTCATAGCACCCTCTGCGTGGAGGTCTCCTGCTGTTACCGGTTTCTGCTCAGCAACCTTACCGTAAGTATATCCGATGATGATTCTGGAAAGTCTCTCTTTCAGATCCTTGATATCACTTGCCAGACAGAGAACTGCCATGATCTCAGATGCTACGGTAATGTCATATCCGTCCTCACGCGGCATACCGTTTGTTCTACCGCCAAGTCCGTCTACTACATTACGAAGCTGACGGTCGTTCATATCCACGCAGCGTCTCCAGGTGATCTTTCTCGGGTCGATGTTCAGCTCATTGCCCTGGAAGATATGGTTGTCGATCATTGCTGCAAGAAGATTGTTTGCCGCACCAATTGCATGGAAGTCACCGGTAAAATGAAGGTTGATATCCTCCATCGGAACTACCTGTGCATAGCCGCCGCCTGCCGCACCACCTTTGACACCGAATACCGGTCCCAGGGATGGCTCACGAAGAGCTACCATAACATTTTTTCCAAGTCTCTGCATTCCATCTGCAAGACCTACCGTTGTAGTTGTTTTTCCTTCCCCGGCCGGTGTCGGGTTGATAGCTGTCACAAGAATCAGTTTGCCGTCTTTTTTGTCTGTTTCTTTCAGGAGATTATAGTCGATCTTTGCTTTGTATTTACCATACTGCTCCAGATATTTGTCATCAATACCTGCTTTCTCTGCAATCTTGGTAATTGGCTCCATTGTGCACTCCTGTGCAATCTCGATGTCACTTTTAAATCCCATAATGTTCTCCTTTCTCCGCTGCAACCGTCTGCATCTTTTATCCCATAAAAAAGAGCAGTATCTGAAGTTTTTCAAATACTGCCCAGACGGTCGACTCATCGAATCTCCGGCTCCCTCGTGGTTATCCCACAACTCCGTCAGTCACCGAAGACTTTATTAATTTGATGATTGAATACTAACATATTTATTAGTACTTGTCAAGAAATTATCAAATTATTTTTTCACTTTTAAAGTGAGCTAAGTCTAATTTTCTGAATCATTTCCGTTCTATGTATTAGTTTTCTCTCCAACATTCGTACATATCTTTTTTCATCAAATCCTCTGTTATTTAATCGTATCTTGTACTGGTCATCCGTTAATGCGACTGTCCAGACGCCATAAACATATTACCACACTTATGAAATCAAATCTGCAAATCCTGTAGATACCAGGAATAATATCAGCATTACAACCGGCACTACATAACGGATCATAAAGCGATATAACCCTGCCCGTTTGAAGTGTTCCCCATTTCGTTCCACTTCTCCTATGATCCAGTCAGGGCCGATCACCCAGCCGATCAGAATGCTTGTCAAAAGTGAGATAAACGGCATCAGAAAACTGTTGCTGATATAATCCATCACATCCAGAAGCTGTCCAACGGAACCATTTGGCAGTTTAAGTTCAAAATACAGTTTGTTATAACCAAGGCAGATCAGTACTGCTGTAACAAGAGAATAAATTCCGACAGCACCACACATTTTCTTACGTGGTTTATGATAAAGTTCCATGCAGTTTGCAACCAGTGTCTCCATGACAGACACGCAGGAAGTCAGTGCCGCAAATCCCATCATCAGGAAAAATGCAATTGCCACCGGACGGCCAAATACTCCCATGGCATCAAAAACCTTTGGCAGTGAGATAAATATCAGGCTTGGGCCGGAAGCCATTCCATCCTTTCCGAGAAATACAAAAACAGCCGGTATGATCATCATTCCTGCAAGAAACGCAACGCCGGTATCAAAGATCTCAATCTGATTTGTTGCTTTATTTAAATTAACTTCATTTTTCACATAAGAACCATATGTGATCATGATTCCCATAGATACACTTAAGGAAAAGAATAACTGGCTCATCGCATCCAGAAGGATCTCCAGGAAGCGTTTTACCGTCAATCCATGAAAATCCGGTTTGAGGTAAACAGCCAGCCCCTGCATACCGGTGCGGACAGTTCCATCCGTATCAGTATGGGACAGTGTCAGTGAAAAAATGGCAATGATCACGATCAGAAGAATCAGCCCCGGCATAATGATCCTGGAAAACTTTTCGATTCCCTTTTCCACACCACGAAATACGATCCAGGCAGTCAATGCCAGAAAGATCAGCATAAATACAACAGGTGCAATATCTGATGTAATAAATGATGTAAAGTATACATCTGAAGCCGCATCTTTCCCATCAGAAATAATATAAGTAAAAAAATATTTTACAATCCATCCACCGATAACAGAATAATAGGTCATGATCAATGCCGGAACCATAAACGTTAAATTTCCTAAAAATTTCCACTTTGGATCAAGAGATTCAAAAGCCCTCAATGCATTTTTCTTTGTCTTTCTCCCAAGTGCTACATCCGTTGTCAACAGTACAAATCCAAAAGTCAGTACCAGTACCAGATAAACCAGCAGGAAAAGTCCTCCGCCATCTTTGGCACAGAGATATGGAAATCTCCAGATATTTCCAACTCCTACTGCACTTCCGGCTGCCGCCAGGACAAAGCCTATTGAGCCGGAAAAGCTACTTCCTTTTTCTTTCATTTCAATTTCCCCTCTTCAAGTATATATTTGATATAGGCTGAAACCTTCAGCCTAACAGCCATATCTTACCTTAAATAAAGATAAGTGCAAATGGCAGAAGTTTCTTTTTACGAAATTTTATTTCAAAAAAGTTTCTTACTACTTTACAAAATACCGGTTTTTCCGATATAATCGTATACAATAAAAATTAATAAGAAAAATAGATAGTATGAGGAAACAAAATGAGTAATTTTACCTGTTATGTAGGTGAACAAATAAGAAAATACCGAAAAGCCGGAAAGATGACTCTGCAAGATCTGGCAGATGCCATCCATAAAAGTCGAGCTACCGTATGCAAATATGAAAATGGAGATATCTCCGTTGATATCGAAACTTTATATGAGATCAGCCAGATTCTCCAGGTATCTATGTCCCAGCTTACCACTGGTATTCCTGAAACAGCCAGTAAACCGTCCAATGCACCGGGAAAAGGACAAAAAAGCCCATTTTTTCAGGCACAGCGGCTATATTTTTACTTTTACGATGGACGCTATCAGCGTACGAAGGATGGCGTCATCGATATTTATGAAAAAAAAGGCGAATCCGGAAAATACGAAGCAACCTTAACGATCTGTTCTGTTTCTGCCAACGGAAGAAGCAGTGAGATTTTTTACACCGGAAAAGTTCTTTACAGTGATATGCTGATCCGTTTTTCCTTTGTAAATCAGTATAACCCACTGGAAGAAGATCTCCTGTACATTTTTAATCCTCTGGAGCTTCGAGATTTTACAACAGGACTTTTGTGTGGGATTTCCAGTGCGGATCTGATGCCCTGCGCATTCAAATGTGTGATCACTTTAAAACCACAGGAGCTTACCGAAGCGTTCCGCCACCAGCTGCTTTTTACAAAAAAAGATCTGAAGCGCTGGGAACAGCTGAATATGTTACTGATAGATAATATGGAAAAGTAGTTTTCTGCAAAAAACGGTACACCTTATATTTTATAAGCTGTACCGTTTTCGTATTTTTCTGTATCAGGGTTTGCCTGCAAACCCACACCGGATTGCCTGTGTCGGACATATCTTTTTACATCTTCCACATCGGATGCACTCTGCACTGTTGGGATTTTCCGTCGGATCGACCTCCATCTGGCAGATATTTCTGCATTTTCCGCAGTGAACACATTTTTCTTTATCTACTCTGTAACGAAAAACGGAAACTTTATTAAATACCGAATAAAAAGCTCCCAACGGGCAGATATACTTACAGAATGGCCGGTATATCATAATTGATAAGATAATGGTGATCACTAGGATCGTATTTTTCCACATGTACAGCCAGCCTACTGCACTTCGCATGGATTTGTTCAGCAGCACCAGCGGGATACCTCCCTCCAGCGTTCCTGCCGGGCAGATCAGCTTGCAGAAATATGGTGCTCCCTGGCCCATGATATCTACTACAAACATGGGAAGTATGATCACAAATACAAGAAAGATCACATATTTCAGTTTTCGCAGAAGCTTATCTCCCCGAAATGTCCGGATCTTTTTTGGAAAAGGAATCTTGTTCAACAGATCCTGGATCAGTCCAAATGGGCAGAGAAATCCGCACACCAGTCTTCCAAGCAGCGCTCCCACAAAGATCAGAAATCCAGCTACATAATATGCCATCTTGAAGTTCCAGCTTCCGATCACAGCCTGAAGGGAACCAATGGGGCAGGCCCCTCTTGCCCCGGGGCAGGAATAACAGTTCAGCCCCGGAACACAGACATTTTTCAGTTTTCCGGTATAGATCTTTCCAGTCACAAAGCCTGATATGTGACTGTTTGTAAGGGCCGCCCACAATGCCTGGATTCCATGCCGCGGCCATTCATTTATTTTCATCTTCTTATTATCCAATGCCAATACACTCCATACAGATGTTGATCGCTTTTGTAAAAACTACAGACACCTCACCTCTGCAGATTCCCAATATCATCAGTAAAATTCCAAAAACTGCCAGAGCAGGTCCGATCCACCTGGATTCTGTTATTTTCCGAATCATTTTTTCACTCTCCGTAATGATCATCTTCTACTTTGAAACGTTTTTAAGCTCTTTTTCCACGATTTCCTTCCATTCGTCCAGTGTATGGCTTCCTGTATAGGTATCGCCTACAATGTTTCCATCTTTGTCAACAAAAAATGTTTCAGGAAATGCGGAAATCCCCTGCAGACGGCCGTTCAGCATAGTAGTATCCGGTATCAGGAACGGATATTTTGCTTTTGTTTTTTCCTGAAGAATGCTTGCTTTTTTTACAGCCTCCTCGTCCTGATTTCCCTTTTCATCTGTAGTATCAAGCACCACGCCTGCTACTCCGACACCTTTATCTTTCATTTCTTTGTAGAGCTCCTGAAGTTCCGGAATTTCTTTTACACATGGTGAACACCAGGTTGTAAAAACATTTACCAGCGTCAGGTCATAGTCACTGAATACTTTTTCTGTATATGTTTTTCCATCTATTCCTGTTGTTTCAAATTTTCCTACAGATTTTACATCCTCCGGGTTGACGCTGGTATCCTGTGGCTGGTCAAACACGGAAATATTCTGATACGGTGCCATTTCCGTAATGTCGGTTTTGATCTTTTCCAGCTCCTTTGTCAGCTTTTCATCGGCATCTTTGTTGGTGCTCAGATAATATTTGTATTTCCCGTCACTGCTGCTTCCAAGCTCTTTATGCTCTGTACAGCCAGTGATCTCATCCAGCTTTTTCTGTGAAGCTTCGTCATAAACGCCAATTGTACCAATTCTGTCCAGACCTGCCACCCAGTCGTCATATCCTGTTCCCATCTTCTGTATTTCGGCATTTTTCTGTTCCTCTGTCATTTTGCTCCAGCTTACATAGGCATATGTCACTGCATTGGTCTGATTCTCAAAATCTTCCGTGGTAAGCATTGCAATGCTCTGGTCCTTGATCTGCTTTAACAGCTCCTTCGAAAGTGAAAGCTTCAGTCCCAGAAACGGATATTCATAAGAATCCTGTGCCTTGCAGGTTACGTCGGAAGGCTTAAATGTACCTGCTACCAAATCTGATGAAACTGCCTCTCCATCCACCGCCATTGCCTCTCCGATATCTGCTGTTTCCGTGCTTTCTGCCGCTGTTACCGGTACGCTTCCAAATGCAGATATTCCTAATACCGCTGCTGCCATAAGTGCTGTTATTTTCTGTGTTCTTAATTTCATTGTTTATATTCTCCCTTCTGATATCACCGGCCCATATCCGGAACCGGCGTATATTTTATATGTTAATTTTGTTCTCTGTAGCCTTACTATATCATCCCCTGTATAAAATCTCTGTTAAGAAGTGAAAAAATTTACAGGAATTTTATGCTATACATGATATGATAGATAACAAAGCAAAATCAACTGTTTTTTAGGAGAATTTATTATGCATATATTGATAATTGAAGATGAACAGCAGCTTTGCCAGTCTATTGCGGAGGGGCTTCGCATGGATGGTTATGAAGCAGACACATGTTTTGACGGGGACGAAGGACTGGAATTATGTATGGTGGAAAATTATGATCTCATCCTTCTTGATCTGAACCTTCCAGGCGTTGATGGGCTGGAAATCCTGCGCCAGTTTCGGGAATCCGATACTTCCACTCCCGTTTTGATCCTCTCTGCCAGAGGACAGATCCAGGACAAGGTTGAAGGGCTTGATCTCGGTGCCAATGACTATCTCACAAAGCCTTTTCATTTTGAAGAGCTGGAGGCACGGATCCGAAGTCTGACACGAAGGAAATTTATCCAGCAGGATGTATGTCTGCAATGCGGACGTATCAACTTTGATACCCGTACAAGAAAGGCCAGTATCGATGGACTTCCTCTTTCTCTGACCCGAAAGGAAAGTTCTCTTTTGGAATATTTCCTTCTTCATCAGAACCGTATCATAAGCCCGGAAGAAATGATCGAGCATATCTGGGACGGAAGCGTCAACAGTCTCAGCAATTCCATTCGTGTCCACATTTCTTCTCTTCGAAAAAAACTGCGCACGGCTCTCGGCTTTGATCCAATACAGAATAAGATCGGCCAGGGTTACATTTTAACGGAGGATATAAAATGAAAAAAATAACCGGAAAGCTATCTCTTCAATGGCGTCTGACACTGATCACCGCACTGCTTATGACAGTCACCTGCATTCTGATGTATTTTTTTATCAGCCAGTCTGCAGTTGCCGGAATGGAGGATCTGGGAGATTACATGATACGGATTGATAACACAGATTCTGCTCCCATCACCTTTAATATGAATCCCTCCGTCTTATTTCCGGAGCTTTCCGATCAGTTGCAGCTGACCAAAAAACTGTTTCTCACCAAAGGACTCATGGTAACAGGGATCATCATCCTTCTCAGCAGTATCTGCACTTATTTTATCAGCCGTCAGGCATTACTTCCGCTTCGCAGACTCAGCCAGGAGGTAAACCAAATAGAGGTCCAGAACCTTTCAGAGGCTCTTGAAGTTCCTGCTACCAATGACGAAATTTCCCGCCTGACAATTTCATTTAACAAAATGCTCGCACGCCTGGATGAGGCCTTTACTGCTCAGAAGCAGTTTTCTGCCAATGCAGCCCATGAGCTGAGGACTCCTCTTGCCGTTATCCAGACAAATCTGGAGGTTTTTGCCCGCAGGGAAGCACCTGCTTTAAAGGATTATCAGGAGATTTTTGCCATGCTCCAGGAACAGACCGGGCGACTTTCCCATCTGGCTGAAATCCTCCTGGATATGACCGGTGTACAGACTGTTGAACGTTCCGAAAGGATTTCACTGGCAGCACTGACGGATGAGGTTTTCTGTGACCTGGCTTCTGTAGCGGAACAGAAGGATGTTGAACTGATCCAGCAGGAGGGAGACTGCATCATTACCGGAAGCTACCTGCTGCTGTATCGCGCTGTGTACAATCTTGTGGAAAATGCGATCAAATACAATCACTCCGGTGGAAAAGTAACCGTAAATATCCATCCTTCCGAAGAAATAACAGATACATCCACCTCTGTCAATTACGCCTTTCTTGAAGTCTCTGATACCGGAATCGGCATTCCTCCTGAATATCAGGAAAAAATCTTCACCCCGTTTTTCCGTGTGGACAAATCAAGAAGCCGCGCTATGGGCGGTGCCGGCCTGGGGCTTGCACTTGTCAGTGAAATTGTCAGACAGCATAACGGACAGGTAAAAGTACTGGAAAGCAGCAAAAAAGGCAGCATGATCGCAATTATGCTGCCAGTCTGAACATGTTTGTATTACATTTACTTTATATGCTCATGAACGGTTTTCTGAGGATTTACCGCAATGTTTCCGCTTTTCATGGCATCCTCTGTCATCTGCGTAAAATACTCATCCGTAACCCCAGTGTCCGATAATTTCGCAGGGATTCCAACCTGGGCGTTCAGCTCATAGCCATTACTGCTCACCAGACCGGAGATTGCCGGTGCGCCAAAGGTTGCAAATACAATGCCGAACATGACAAATCCGTAATTCTCCCCGGTGTGCTTCATTCCGAAAATAGAGCTTGTCAGGGACGGAAAGCTTCCCATGATTCCGCCGTAGCAGCCGTACATCAGCACAACAGCAACCGTTACTGCCAGGGATCTTGATACAGCGAGAACTCCCATAGCGATCACTGCCACGATCAGCACTCCTTTGATGCAGACGATCCTTCCCACTTTATCTGCCAGTGTCGGAAGCACCAGTCTTGCTCCCGCATTGACAATGGATCCAAGCATAACGGCGCTGACTGCCACTGCCGACGGGATCCCAAGGTCGATCTGGTGGGTCTGGGATACCGGTGAAACCATAAAATAAGAAATCAGTCCAAAGAACATGGTCGCAAGAAGAAGATAAAAATTTCTTGTACGCATCATCTCTCCGGATGTATACTGCTTCATCTCCGATGTTCCGGACTTTGCCGCAGAGCCACCTGCGTTCACCAGACTCTTATCGGGTGCCTGAAAAAAGATGCCGCACAGGATCCAGGAAACTGCGATGGCTGCCCCAATGATCAGAAAGGTTTTCTGCACGCCCTCTGCCTCCAGCAGCTTTCGACTCAGCGGCGCCAGGAAAAATCCGCAAAGTCCGTTGGCAGTTACCACAACACCGGAAGCAAATCCGGTACGGTCCGGGAACCATCTCTGCACAGTTGCCAGGATCACCGTATAGATCATTCCCTGTCCAAATCCCTGCATCACGCCATAGGACAGATACATAGGAAGCGGTGTGGGAACGATCAGAAATGCGGATGCCAGGATTCCTGCCGCAAAGATCCCGCCTCCGATCCATACAATCGTCTTTTCCTTAAAGCGGTTCTGCATCCTTCCGCCTAAGATATTTCCGAATACAAAGGTGCTCAGTGCCAGATAAAAGCACATAGATGCCTGTCCTTGGCTCCAGCCTGCCTGCTCCATCACATAGGGCTGGTAAATAGACCATACATGGGGATATCCGGTAAAAAAGATCGCGAAAGCTCCGAATATCATAGTCAGCAGACGCTGTTTTTTCTGTATTCCTGTCATAATTTCCTCCTCTGAAAAAGATTTCAGGCCTGCTCTATATTCTCTGCTCACAGAATGCAGCCTGTTTCTGTACACACGATCTGCACGTTTTCCTGCACATTAGCTCCGCTTATTACGTTTTTTCATTTTATATTTCTTTATTTACGCAAAAAGCACGCCATGTAACAGGCGTGCTTTCGTGATTTTCTATGATTTCTGTTGCTTATTTGATTATCTTCAGCTCATATTCCCTGGTTCCCAGGCCGATCTTTTCTGCCTGATCCAGAGTTGCCTTCCACTCAATATTCGGATTGGAATCCTTAAAGTGGTCATGATGACAGTGCCATCCCGGCTCTGCCAGATGCTCTCCAAGCTGGCTGTTGGCGATCGGTGTTGCCTTCAGGCAGGCATCTGCACAGGCCTGATCCAGTGCAACCGGGTCAAAGCTTGCGAACATTCCGATATCCGGAAGGATCGGCGCATCATTTTCACCATGGCAGTCACAGTTAGGGCTGATATCCTGTACCAGTGCAATATGGAAATGGGGACGTCCGTGACAGACAGCCTGTGCATACTCTGCCATCTTGCGATCAAGAAGCTCGTTTGCACTGCTATTCGGATTGTATACGGCATCATAGCTGCAGGCCCCGATACAGCGGCCACAGCCTTTGCATTTATCGTAATCGATAACTGCTTTCTTGTTTACATATGTAATCGCATCACTTCCGCACTCTTTCGCACAACGGCGGCAACCACGACAGACATCTTCATGGATGGCCGGCTTTCCGCTGGCATGCTGCTGCATTTTTCCGGCACGGCTTCCGCATCCCATACCGATATTCTTCAGAGCACCGCCAAAGCCGGTTGTCTCATGTCCCTTGAAATGGCTGAGACTGATAAAAATATCTGCGTCCATGATAGCATGTCCGATCAGGGCAGTTTTGCAGTATTCTCCGTTTACTACCGGAACTTCTACTTCATCGGTTCCTCGAACTCCGTCACCGATGATGATCTGACATCCGGTTGTGATCGTGTTAAATCCGTTAAGATTTGCACAGTCCAGATGCTCCAGTGCATTCTTTCTGCTTCCCGGATAAAGAGTATTACAATCTGTCAGGAACGGCATTCCGCCCTGCTCCTTACAAAGATCTGCGACTACCTTTGCATAGTTCGGACGAAGGAATGCCATATTTCCAAGCTCTCCGAAATGCATCTTGATGGCTACGAATTTTCCATCCATATCGATATCTTTGATTCCTGCGGCAACGCAGAGTTTTTTCAGTTTGTCCAGTTGGCTGGTTCCCACCGGACAACGAAAATCAGTGAAATAAACTGTTGATTTTTCCATTCTGGTTTTTCTCCTGCTGATTCTTTTTATGTAATTACATTTATTTAAACTCTACACGTTTTTTCTGTTTCTGTCAACGAATACTCGCATTTGTAAAACTCCATCTATTTCTCCCATATTCCTTTACAAAATCCTTCATCTTACCCATGGAAAAGAACCTGGGAAAAATAACGGATCATTCCGTCGCTGGTCCAGCATAGCATTCCTGCAGCGTCTGCCATTTTCTGTGCATCTACACAGTAAGCGGACATGCAGGAATTATGTTTATAAGGTCCCGCACTCATGATCAGAAGATCAGTTATTCCCTCTTCTTTCATCTTCTCTGCCAGCTGTTCTGTCAGTTTGTTATGAGCAAGTTTTGCCTTTTTGTAGTCCATAAGGCCATCCTGCATTGTCTGGAGTATCAGCGTTTTTTCGTATTTCAGCGCATGCTCTTTCATCTCCTCTACAGTGCCGCTCTGTGGTGGACATGCCGGGTTTTTATCATAATTCCCGCAAAGATTGTCCTCGCAGAAAACCCGGTATTCCGGCACAAATACAAGCTGATCGGTACTTATGACCGCTGCGTCGGAAAAACCAAGAGCTTTTGCTTCTTCAATAAGATTCATTTTTTCTCTCCTGTGTTTTTCTTTTATAGTGCCACATTTTATTTGTTTTTACAAGCTCTGACTTTCACTCTGCCGCCAGACGGATAAACTCCTCCATCTCTCTCGTCTTAAACTTATTCTTATGGTAAAAGATCTGCCGGTACATGGATATCTCCACATCTTCCACATGTAAAAGGGCAATTCTTCCTTTCCGGATATCCCGCTCCACAGCCAGATAGGGAAGAAAGGAAAGTCCGTGGTTCTTTTCCAGCATGCGGATGATGAAAGCGGTATCGCTGATCTCCAGTACCGGTGACAGGGCCTGCTTCTTAAGCGCCAGCTGCTGATCCAGGGCCTGGCGATAATTGGCATTCTTTTCCGTGAGAAAAAAAGGTTCTTCCAGAATATCCTCCATCTTCAGCGTCTTTCCCGCAAACTCCGAATCTGCGGAGGCCACAAATACTACCGGCTCCGCCTTCTCCATGACCTTCACCCAGTTCTGGTCCCACCTTGGGGTATCCAGTATATAAATAAGATCCAGCCCGTTATGCTCCATCATCCGTATCAGCTGCTCCGGTGTATCAATAGTCACCTGCATATTTACTTTCGGGTGAAACTCACGAAATTTGCTGAGAACAGCCGGAAGCTTTGCTGTGCAGAGAGATTCAATAGTCCCGATATGTAATGGATTTTTCAGTTCCGAATCATCATTCATTGACTTTTTTGCTTTATTTACGTCATATAAGATCCGGCTTGCATGCTCCATAAACTCTTTTCCGGACGGAGTAAGCACCACACGCTTTCCGGTTCTGTCAAAAAGTCTTGTTTCCAGCTCATTTTCCAAAAGACGGATCTGGACAGTGATCGCTGACTGGGTGTATCCCAGAACCTCTGCTGCCCTGGAAAAGCTCTGAAGCTGTGCTACATGTACAAACGTCTCCAACTGACGGATTTCCATGATTTTCTCCCTTTTTCTATGAAATTTTTTCATCGTGATGATGAAATCTGTGAATTTGCCTTATTTTTATGTCAATGTTACAATACAATCACGAGGACGTCAATCGTATTTTTGTGCAAAATGAATAAATTCATACTTAGGAGGAAAGAATCCAAATGGAAAAGAAAAAAATCAAGATCGGACTTGTGCCGAAGCTGATCATTGCCATCATCGTAGGTATCCTGTTCGGCCAGTTCCTTCCGGAAGGCTTCTGTCGCTTTGTTGTAACCCTTTCCGGATTTTTCAGTACCTTTCTGAAATTCGTCATCCCGCTGATGATCCTTGCCTATGTGACCATGGGTATTGCGGATCTTTCACAGGGTGCAGGGAAGCTTCTCCTGATCACAGTGGCTCTGGCTTATGGCTCCACTCTGATCGCAGGTTCCGCATCCTATCTGGTATCATCCAGCCTGTTCCCGCACTTTATGAGTGAAGGTGCACTGGATCAGATCGCAGCTACCGCAGACGCATCCCTGACACCATTTTTCTCTATCACACTGGAGCCGGTCATGGATACTCTTTCTGCTGTTGCCCTTGCCTTTGTCATGGGACTGTGCCTCTCTTCCATGCGTGGAAAAGAAATGGGAAACAGCCTTTATAACGGAATGAGTGACTTTTCCAAAATCATTGACAAGGTCCTTCATACCATTATCATCCCGCTGCTTCCGCTTTACATCTGCGGAACCTTCACAGATATGACTATTTCCGGAAAAACCTTTGCCATCTTAAGCATCCTCTGGAAGGTATTCCTTGTTGTTATCATCATGCACCTGATCTGCATTACGATCCAGTTTGTGATCGCAGGTACTGTCAGCAAAAAGAATCCTTTCACTCTGATCAAAAATCAGATCCCGGGATACACAACTGCTCTGGGAACCCAGTCTTCCGCAGCTACCATCCCGGTCAATCTGGAATGTGCCAAAAAGGACGGCGTGTGCGAGCAGATTCGCAACTTCGTAGTACCGCTCTGTGCAAACATCCACATGGCCGGTTCCATGATCACCATCACAGCCTGTGCTACTGCAGTCTGCCTTATGAACCAGCTGCCCATCAGTCTTGGGATCATCGTTCCGTTCATCATGACTCTCGGTGTTGCCATGGTTGCATCTCCCGGTGCTCCCGGTGGTTCCATCATGACTGCCCTTCCATTCCTTTACATGGTATTCGGAGCGGAAGCCGGTGATCCGGACGGTGCCATCTGTGCTATCATGGTTGCCCTTTACATTACCCAGGATTCCTTCGGAACTGCCTGCAATGTATCCGGTGACAACGCCATCGGCGTAATCGTTGACACCATTTATAAGAAATTTATTGCAAAAACACCACAGGAGAATTAAGCAAAATGTCTTTTATCAGTGTATTTGACGTTATGGGTCCCAACATGATCGGTCCTTCCAGTTCTCATACCGCAGGGGCTGCACGCATTGCTTTCCTTGCCCAGAAGATGATCACGCCGCCCCTGAAAAAAGTGGAATTCATCCTTTATGGTTCCTTCGCCAGAACATACAAGGGACACGGTACAGACCGTGCCCTCCTTGGCGGGATCATGGGCTTTTCCACAGATGACATGCGTATACGGAATTCTTTTGATATTGCCAGGGAACAGGGGATCGACTTTTCCTTTACTCCAAATGAAACAGAAACCGATGTCCATCCCAACACTGTAGATATCCATATGGTCAATGAACAGGGACAGGAAATGACAGTCCGGGGGGAATCGCTGGGCGGCGGCAAGGTCCGTATTGTGGAGATCAACCACGTGAAAGTGGATTTCACCGGCGAATACAGTGCCATCATCGTGATCCATCAGGATACTCCCGGTGTTGTGGCCTACATCACCAAATGCTTAAGTGAACGTAACATTAACATTGCCTTCATGCGCCTCTTCCGTGAATCCAAAGGAACCACAGCCTATACGATCGTGGAATCCGACGGTCATCTCCCGGAAGATATCGTAGAAAGCATTCACCGGAACACCAACATCCATGATGTCATGGTTGTTCAGATGTAGGGAAAAGGAGGATGTGTTTTATGGATTTCAAAAATGCCAAGGAACTTCTTGCTCTCTGCCAGGAAAAAAAGCTTCCGATTTCCGAAGTAATGCGCCAGCGTGAGATCCTTCTCGGTGAAACCACTGCTGAAATCGTGGACCAGCGCATGGACCGTGTTCTGGAGATCATGAAGGATGCTGCTTTTTCCCCCATCAAAGATCCGGTGATATCTATGGGCGGACTGATCGGCGGTGAAGCCCGAAAGCTCTGCGAATTTCATGACCTGGGAAAAAGCCTGTGCGGAAATGTTCTCGGAAAGGGGATCACCTACGCTATGGCAACCCTTGAGACCAACGCTTCCATGGGACTTATCGTTGCCTCTCCTACTGCCGGCAGTGCCGGGATCGTTCCCGGAATGATGCTTGCTCTTCAGGAGGTCTATGGCTTTTCCGATAAAAAAATCCGCCAGGCATTATTTAATGCAGGCGCGATCGGCTATCTTGCCATGCGTAATGCAACAGTTGCCGGTGCTGTTGGCGGATGTCAGGCTGAGGTCGGAATCGCTTCTGCAATGGCTGCTTCTGCTGCTGTGGAACTTCTTGGCGGTACACCTCTTCAGTGTACTTATGCTGCTTCCACGGTTCTTATGAACATGCTTGGACTTGTATGCGACCCTGTAGGCGGCCTAGTGGAATATCCCTGCCAGAACCGTAACGCAGCCGGTGTTTCCAATGCCCTTATCGCAGCGGAAATGTCACTGGCCGGTATCCCCCAGTTCATCCCGCTGGATGAGATGATCGATGCCATGTATACTGTGGGCAAAAAGCTTCCTGCAGAGCTTCGTGAAACTGCTCTCGGCGGTTGTGCAGCCACACCGTCCGCCTGTGAGAAGTGTCATCTTTGCAGTTGAAATGCAACTATGGCAGAGAAAAAGCAGTTGGATATCTTATGCCCCATTTGTTGCACAGCTCTATATTGAATAATAACTTCATAGTTTGCTCAGTCAGATAATAAAACGGAGAATTCCTTAAATTTTTCTTTCGGGAATTCTCCGTTTTCTTTTGGGCATGCGGACATTTTACAGCCCTGCTGTTTTTTCTGCTGCCAACTTCTGATTTTCTGGTTCTATTGGCTCCGGACCTCTGTTCTGACTTCTGAGCCGGAGCATCCTTTTTGGGATTCTCCTTCTCCTGCTCTTCTTGGTCCTGCTCGAATCCATCTTTAATGGATTTCTGTTTTTTTCTTATTTATTTCTTTGATTTCTTTTTTGTCATGTCTGCCTTATCTATTATTTTTAGTTTTCGTGTACATCTTATATATTATACTGGCCACATGCTATTTTTCATCAAATCAACGTAAAACTATTGTTAAATCTGTGGTAAAAAAGTCCTCCGAAAAATCTCAAGATCATATCTCCTGATATCCCTGTGATTTCCTGAAAGACTCTTTCACACATAATTTACATATTAATAAAACAATTTACAGAAATTCCGACTGCAGCGCATCGTATCCGGTCTCACCTGTACGGATACGAACAGCGTTGCGTATCTCATAGCTAAATATCTTTCCATCGCCGGGATCACCGGTAAACGCTGCTTTCTGCACAGCATCAATAACTTTAATCTCCCAGTCTTCTGATGATACTACAATCTCAAACTTGATCTTCGGTTTCAGAAATACATCGATTTTGGAACCACGGACATACTCTGTGTAACCACGCTGTGTTCCGCAGCCCATGATCTGGGTTACTGTAAAACCGTTAACCTGGATCTCATTTAACGCTGCTTTTACATCTTCCATTTTTTCTTCTCTTACGATTGCTTCTATCTTTATAAGCATACGATTTCCTCCATTTTCACACGATCATTGCCGAACAAATTCTTTTATCAGTCAAATCCATTAAATGACGGATATGCATTCTCTCCATGCTGGGATGCATCCAGCCCGACCATCTCTTCCTTCGGATCTACACGAAGCGGTGTAAAGATCCGCACGATCCCGATACAGATCAGCGTTCCCACAATGGCAACCGCAATGGTGATCACAATACTCAATACCTGCGCCAGGAACAGACGATGATCTCCAAACACAAGGCCATCCCATTTTGCAACAGAGTTAATGGAAGTTTTTCCGAAGAGACCTGTTGCGATTCCTCCCCAGATACCACCGATACCATGGCAGCCAAAAGCATCCAGGGCATCGTCGATCTTCAGCTTCTGTTTCAGAAGGATCACAGTAAAGTAACAGATCGGGCTTACCAGGATCCCAATGATAAAGGATGCCCATACCGGTACGAAACCAGCTCCCGGTGTAATGGCTACCAGTCCGATAACAAGACCTGTGGATGCACCAACCAGTGTCGGTTTTCCCTCGCGGATCACCTCGATCAGCATCCAGGTCAGCAGTGCGCAGGCAGAAGAAATGCTGCTGGTCATAAAGGCATGTGCCGCAAGGCCGTCTGCCTTCAGCGCACTTCCTGCATTAAAGCCGAACCATCCGAACCACAGCATAGCTGCTCCGAGAAATACAAATGGGATATTGTGTGTGCGATAGGTTGCTTTTGCATAGCCTCGTCTCTGTCCAAGATAAATGGCAAGAACCAGTGCACTGACACCGGAACTGATATGTACCACATTTCCTCCTGCAAAGTCCACAGAGCCAATGGCTGCCAGAAATCCACCGTCTCCCCAGACCATATGTGCCATTGGATAATACACGATCAAAGACCAGATCGCAATAAAGAAAAACAGCGCCTTAAAACGCATTCTTCCAACCACGGCACCGGTGATCAATGCCGGTGTGATCATGGCAAACATCATCTGGAACGCCACAAATACCAGATGCGGGATCGTATCCGCATAAGGTCCCGGCTCCCAGCCTACGCCATTCAGCGCAAACCAGCGAAAATCTCCGATGATCCCGCCATGATTTCCTCCAAATGCCAGCGAATATCCAAACAATGTCCACATAACTACGGACAGTCCCATGATCGCCCCACAGGCCATCATGGTATTTACCACATTTTTCCTGCGGACCAGTCCTCCGTAGAAAAACGCAAGCCCAGGTGTCATAAAGAACACAAAGGCTGTACAGATCAGCATAAAGCCGGTATCTCCTGCATTCATCATTCATTTCCTCCTCAATTCCCTCAATTATTCTGCAACGCAAAAAGCGCCTGGAAACTCAATTTCCAGACGCCTTTGTCATGTCAGTTAGCATAGCAGATAATTTGTGGGTTTTCAAGAGTTTTTTCGCTATTTTTCTGTTTTCTTACAGAATTACTATGTTTTATGTGGATATGAAATTTATTTTCGGCAATCTATCCGGTTATAAATATTGGAGAGATTTTATTTTATCTATTACTGTACTATAACACGGACTATGCTCAGGATCAGCAGATGTGCCGGATAAAAGATATAGAAAAACCACTTGGAAAACTTCGGTGCTTTTTCGGATTTTTTGCCATTATAGAAGCACAGGATGATGATTCCTGATGCCACGATCCCTGCTGCCGAAAACAGAGCATGGAGCATTGCCGGTCCGGCTGCCATTTTTTCCACGTAGGAGCTGTAGTTAAACAGCACAAAAAGGGCAGCACCGACTCCGTACGCTGTTATCATCCTCTTCCTGTTCCCCCAGCTCTCATGGAACCAGATGGTAAAAACCGGTGCCAGGATTGCCCAGTCCGAATAAACGGATAGTAAAAGGAGCAGGATCAGAAGTGGAATTCTCCATTTACTTGCCATCATCCTTTCCTGAACAACCAGGATCATAAAACAGATAAACAGAGTAAAGATCATATTCAGCTGTGAATTCCCAAAAGCCATCATATAGGGAACCTGGGAGATCCCGGCAAAGATCAGAAGTCTTTCACCGTATTTTCTCCTGGAATGTGTATAGTAAAAGCCTTCCACAAGAAAATAGCACATGGTAATGGCTGTGAAGTAGCCAATGTCTATAAACACTTCCCACAGGATCGTGTTTTCCGGCAGAAGCACGTTGGCGATATGATTCAGAAGCATGGTAAAAATTGCCAGATATTTAATGGCATCCCGGGTCAGTCCCGGCTTTTCTGTTGTTGGCATGATCTTCTCCTTCTGTGCAGAAAAATTTTCAGACCTTTCACATCTTCTGCACAATATAATACATTTATCTTACACTGATTTTCTGACTCATACAACTTTTTTTGTTATTGCTGGTCACCAAAAGGACAGTTGCCTTTTTCGCAAGGTAAGCTTATACTGTAGAAAGCGTGCTGTATTTTATATGGCAAAACTTCTCAGCAAACACTGTAAAACAATAAATTCGGAAAGGAATTATCGATCATGATCCAGGATATCGCACCACATACCTATCACAATGAGTACAAACCTGTGGCCCCGGATAAAGAAAGCCACATCCTCGCCTATGAAGAAGGAAAGATCCTTATGAAAAAAGATGGTGAGACTATGACTCTTCCAAGCTTTGAAGAGCTGGAAGGAAAAGTTGAAAACCTCTATGAGAATTATATCTATCTCTTCTCCATTGACGAAGAGCATTTTTATCTGATCCCGGATCTTGACACCAGGCTCCTTCCTGGTTATCAGTTTGAGATCACAAGAGTTCTCCGCACAGCAGAGCCACAGTATCTGGCTTTCGCAGGAATCACCGGATATCAGCTCTTTCAGTGGTACAGCAAGCGCCGTTTCTGCGGCTGCTGCGGAAAACCGATGGTACATGATAAACATGAGCGCAAGATGATCTGCCCTGCCTGTGGAAACGGTGAATATCCGGTGCTTTCTCCGGCTGTGATCGTAGGCGTTACCAACGGTGACAAGCTGATCCTCTCCAAATATGAGGGCCGAAATCACACCCGCTACGCCATGATCGCAGGTTTTGCCGAGATTGGTGAGACCATCGAGGAGACCGTTCACCGTGAAGTTATGGAAGAGATTGGCGTAAAGGTCAAAAATCTCCGCTACTACAAGAGCCAGCCATGGTCCTTCTCCGGAACCCTTCTGTTTGGCTTCTACTGTGATCTGGATGGCGACGACACTCTGACTGTAGACCACGATGAGCTTTCCATGGCCTCCTGGTTCAACCGGGAAGACATTCCGGATGAAGGAGATAATATCAGCCTTACCAAGGAGATGATGATGGCATTTAAGCATGGAAAAGCCTGAAGTATCGCTTGCCTGATTCCGTAAACAATTTTTCGCAACCAATTTCACAAAAAAAACACCGGCCATTCATCTGTACCATGTCCTGTCCAGGCTGCCAGATCCTCTCTGACATCTCAGCCCCTGTACATATTCCAATGAATGCCGGCGTTTTTATTTTCTATTTTTCTATTTTTCTTCCGAGCCGGAGCAATCTGCCTAAAACCGTTTTATTTCTCCGGTGTCAGATGCCAGATATCTCTGTTGTACTCTTCAATGGTTCTGTCTGAAGAGAAGTATCCTGCTTTTCCGATATTTACAAGCATTTTCTCTGCCCATGCGGTTCTGTCCTCATAATCGGACAGTGCCTGATCTTTCACCTTCGCATAATCCTCGAAGTCAAGAAGAGTCATGAACCAGTCTTTGCTTACGATCTCATGATGCAGTCTTCTTAAATGCTCCTCACTTCCAATAGAAAGAAGCTCGTTTCCTACGATAAAGTCTACTGCACGACGGATGCGCTCGTCTTTCTCATAAAAATCTCTGGAGCAGTAGTCAGCCTTTTCATAGTGTTCGATAACCTGCTCACTGGACTCTCCGAAGATATAGATATTATCCTTGCCTACCAGCTGGCTGATCTCCACATTTGCACCATCCATGGTTCCCAGTGTTACAGCACCGTTGAGCATGAACTTCATGTTTCCTGTTCCGCTGGCCTCCTTGGAAGCAAGAGAGATCTGCTCGGAGATATCGCAGGCAGGGATCAGCTTCTCTGCTGCACTTACGTTGTAGTTTTCCACCATAACAACCTTCATGTACGGGGAAACCTCCGGATCATTGTTGATAAGCTCCTGTAAGCAGAGGAGAAGGTGGATAATATCCTTTGCGATAACGTATGCAGGAGCTGCCTTTGCACCGAAAATAAAGGTTACCGGGCGCTGCGGCTTCTCGCCTGCCTTGATCTTCAGGTAACGGTCAATGATGTAAAGTGCGTTCAGCTGCTGACGTTTGTACTCATGAAGACGTTTGATCTGGATATCATAAACACTGTGTGTGTTGATCTCTTCACCTGTGTTGGCTTTGATAAACTCCGCACATCTCTTCTTTGCATCCTGCTTGATCTTAAGGATATTTGCAAGAACGTCCTGATTTCCCTTGAAGCCAAGCATCTTGTCAAGCTCAAAGGAATCCTTACGGAAGCCGTCACCGATCATAGATGTGATGTACTCTGTCAGCGGATGGTTGCAGTGAAGGAGCCATCTGCGGAAGGTGATTCCGTTTGTCTTGTTATTGAATTTCTCCGGATAGATCTCATAGAACTGATGAAGCTCTGTCTCCTTCAGGATATCGGTATGAAGAGATGCAACACCGTTGATGGAAAATCCGTAGTGTATGTCCATATGTGCCATGTGTACCAGGTCGTTCTTGTCGATGATGGCAAGATTTTCCTGCGGATATTTTGCTTTGATACGCTCGTCCAGCTTGCGGATGATCGGCATCAGATGCGGAACAACCTCCTCAAGATAGGAGATCGGCCATTTCTCAAGTGCCTCTGCAAGAATGGTATGGTTGGTATAAGCGCATACATGAGATACGATCTCGCATGCCTCCTCGAACTCGATTCCACGCTCTGTGAGGAGACGGATAAGCTCCGGAATTACCATACTCGGATGTGTATCGTTGATCTGGATCACTGCGTAATCGGCAAGGTCATGAAGATTGCAGCCTTTTGCTGTTGCCTCATCCAGAATCAGCTGTGCCGCATTGCTTACCATGAAGTACTGCTGATAGATACGAAGCTTTCTTCCTGCATCATCGCTGTCATCCGGATAAAGGAACAGTGTCAGGTTGTGGAGCAGATCCTTCTTATCAAAGGAGATTCCCTCGCCCACAATGCTCTCGTCTGCAATATCAATATCAAAAAGGCGAAGCTTGATCGCTTTGTTCTCATAGCCCGCAACATCAATATCATACAGTGTGGATTTCAGCATAAAGCCCTTAAATGGGACATAATAGGAAACGCCTGCATCTGTAAGCCAGCTCTCCGGCTGGATCCAAGGATTCGGTGTCTCAAACTGAAGATGATCCTTAAACTCCTGTTTGAAAAGTCCGAGGTGATAATTAAGTCCGATTCCTTCTCCCGGAAGTCCCAGAGTTGCAATGGAATCCAGGAAACATGCTGCCAGACGGCCAAGTCCGCCGTTTCCGAGAGATGGCTCCGGCTCGATCTCCTCGATCATGGAAAGCTCTTTTCCGTTTTCTTTAAGATATTTCGCAACTTCATCATAAACGCCCAGATTGATCAGGTTGTTGGAAAGAAGCTTACCGATAAGGAACTCTGCGGAAATATAATAAATTTTCTTTTTTCCATCCTGGTAGCCGCGGCCCTTCAGCTGCTCCTTTGTCCAGGAGAGGAGTCCATGATAGATTTCCTCATTTGTACAATCTTTTACATTTTTGTTATATTTGTCTTCAAATACTTTGCTTAATGTTTCCATTTTGATCTCCTTTCATGGATCTTGATGGGATGAAATATGTTTTTACAAGGTTGTTTGCTTTGTTTTTGATGATATTAGGATATCACGCATTTCTTTTCAAAAATATAACAATCCTGTCATGATATGCAAGATATTTGTCAGACTGTTTTTCACTTTTTACTGTAGCTCTGCATAAAAACATAACCGGTACATATGCGGTTGTTTCGGGATCTGTCTCAGATCTGTCTCATACTCTTCCTGTACTTATGCGGTGAAACCTTATTGGACTGCTGAAATTTCTTTATAAAATAACTTGTACTGTTAAATCCCACCTGCATGGCGATCTCCGTCACAGGTGCATCGGAATGCGTAAGAAGATACTTCGCCTTCTCCATACGGAAGTCATTGATGTATTCCACCAGGGTTTTTCCCGTATACTGGCGGAAAAGCTTCATAAAATAATACTCACTGTAATTGGAAAGTCCGGAAAGCTCTGAAACAGTAAGATTCTCCTGGTAGTGAAGGCTGATATGATCCAGCACTTTCTTTACTGCTGCAAGGCTCTTGTTCTGCTCTGTGCTTACCGGGATAATATAATGCTTCGTCAGCATCTCATAAAAGAAATCAAAGAACAGCATTTTCAACTTCACATAGAAATATGGCTTCTTCTCCGTATGACAGTCATGGATCTCCAGAAAAATTTCCCGTAGCTTCTCATATCCGGAATCTCCTTCTTCTATATGATGGCAGAATTCTGCCTTGTTTTCTATTAATGGTGATACCACACATTCCTGGCAGATATCTCCCGGCTGACCTGCAAGGAAGCCCAGGCTGAAAACCACACTCTTATAATAAAGAGGCTTCTTAAGATCCGTGCGCATACTATGGAGAACTCCGCAGTTCACGATCAGGATATCCCCCTTTTTCAGGCGGATGCTCTCCCGGTTCAGTCTGGCAAAGCCACTGCCTTTTTCAATATACATGATCTCCATCTCACTGTGCCAGTGGTCATACAATGCATGAAAGATCTCACAGTTCGCCATATAGGTTTCCACCGGCAGCTCAAAGGAACCGTGAGGGCTTAATTCTTTTAAATTATCATCCACTTCGGATACATGAAGAGGATTTTTTGCGGATGTGTCTGTTTCTGGCATGATTTCCTCCGTGATCAATATCTATTCTGCGGACATTTGCCTTCCGCTGGATATCCAATCCTTGCATAATGATTCTGTTTGACTCCCTTAGTGTAAAGGATATTTACAACCATGACAATATTATATTTTCCTGTTTTCTTTTTTATGACGTTACGGTTACTCTGTTCTCAGCAACACGCTTCGCGACGCACTTCCATAAACGGCAACCTTGACTTTTCCCCTTCCAACTGCTATATATAATATTTAGAATAAAATAATTTGACTTTAAAAGGAACGAAAACTACCATGAATCCATTAAAAAAAGCTTACTGCCGGGTTTTCCAGAATGTCTTTAAATTCGCCCTTCCACTGCTTCCTTACCGCAATCCGAAGATCATCGGAAGCGTCAAAGGTATTCCGGAAGTTCTGGAAAAAAGAAACTATAACAATGTACTCATCATCACAGATGCAGGGATCCGAAGCCTTGGCCTTACAGAAAGGCTGGAGCAGACACTGAAGCGAAGCTGCATCTCTTACCACATCTACGACAAAACCGTTGCCAATCCAACAACCGTCAATGTGGACGAAGCCCTTCACATGTATCTGGACAATGACTGCCAGGCGATCATCGGCTTCGGCGGAGGTTCCAGTATGGACTGTGCAAAAGCCACAGCAGCCCGCATTGCCAAGCCACACCAGTCTCTTGCTCAGATGAAGGGAATCCTGAAGATCCACAAAAAGCTTCCTCTTCTCATCGCCATCCCCACGACTGCAGGAACAGGAAGTGAAACAACACTTGCTGCTGTCATTACCGATGCAGAAACACGGCACAAATATGCCATCAACGATTTTCCGCTGATCCCACGCTACGCAGTCCTTGACCCGAAAGTGACTTTAAGCCTTCCGCCGTTTATCACAGCTACCACAGGCATGGATGCCCTGACTCACGCAGTGGAAGCCTACATTGGAAATTCCACTACACCTGGCACAAGAAAAAATGCCCTGGATGCTGTCAGACTGATCTTTGAAAATCTGGATACCGCCTACACAGACGGCAATAATATTGAAGCAAGACGAAATATGCTCCGCGCCTCCTATTTCGCAGGCTGTGCCTTCACCAAATCCTACGTTGGATATGTCCACGCAATTGCACATTCCCTCGGCGGAAAATATAATGTTCCACATGGGCTTGCCAATGCAGTGATCCTTCCTATGGTACTGGAAACATACGGAGATTCCATCACTCACAAACTCCGCAACCTTGCCGTAACTGCCGGTCTCTGCGATAAACATGAGGACGATAAAACTGCTGCCCGGATGTTTATTGATGCAATAAAAGATATGAAAAAACGCTATGGCATCGGAGACTATATCCCGGAAATCCAGGAAACGGACATCCCGGAGCTTGCCCATTACGCAGATAAAGAAGCCAATCCTCTGTACCCGGTTCCTGTGCTGATGGATGCCGGCGAACTTGAGACACTGTATTACAGACTGATGCCTCCGGCAGGCAATTGCTAAAACAGCCATTGGCATAGAAAGATTTTTTCGATATTTCGAATACAGTTTTTTCAGAAAGGACTACAATTCCATGGAAAAAGAACAGATCAACCAGCTTTTAGATAAACAGCGCCAGTACTTCTACTCCGGCGCAACTCTTGACCTTGATTTTCGCATCAGCGCCCTGAAACGTCTCCGCGCTTCCATCCGGAAACACGAAGATCAGATCCACGCCGCGCTGAAAAAGGATCTGGGAAAAAGTAATTTCGAAAGCTATATGTGTGAGACCGGACTGGTGCTCTCCGAGATCACACATATGCTGAAAAATATCCGCTCCTATGCAAAAGAACAGACCGTTCCGACTCCACTGGCACAGTTCCATTCCCACAGTTTCCGCAAACCATCCCCCTACGGTGTTGTTCTCATTATGAGTCCGTGGAACTATCCGTTTCTTCTCACCATAGAACCACTGGTAGACGCCATTGCAGCCGGAAACACAGTCATCCTGAAACCAAGTGCCTACTCACCGGCAACAAGCGAAGTGATCCGTCTTCTCATCCATGAATGTTTCGATGAAAAATACGTTGCAACTGTCACAGGCGGACGTGCGGAAAACACACATCTTCTCAGTCTGCACTTTGATTACATCTTCTTCACGGGAAGCCAGTCTGTGGGAAAAGAGGTCATGAGAAAGGCTTCCGAACACCTCACACCAGTCACTCTGGAGCTGGGTGGAAAAAGCCCCTGCATCGTGGACAAAACAGCCAATCTCCGCCTTGCGGCAAAACGTATCGTATTCGGTAAGTTCCTGAACTGTGGCCAGACCTGCGTGGCTCCGGACTACATCTACTGTGATCCGGAGATCAAAGAAGCCCTGGTCGCAGAGCTTCGCAGACAGATCACACGCCAGTATGGAAAAGAACCACTGAAGAACCGGAATTATGGAAAGATCATCAACGAAAAGCATTTCGACCGTATCAACAGTCTGATCGATCCTGCCAAAACTGTCTGCGGCGGTGGTTCCAACCGTGAAACACTTCAGATCGAGCCGACGGTTCTTGATAACGTAACCTTCGAAGATCCGGTCATGCAGCAGGAAATCTTCGGCCCGGTACTTCCGGTCCTCACCTATGACTCTCTCGGAGGTGCCGTAACAAAGATCAATTCCATGGCGCATCCGCTGGCTCTTTATATCTTCACCGAAGATGAAAAAAATGCCCGGGAAGTTACTTCCCGATGTGGTTTCGGCGGTGGCTGTATCAACGATGTCCTCATACATCTGGCAACCAGCAATATGGGCTTCGGCGGCTTTGGTGAAAGCGGCATGGGATCCTATCATGGCATCGACGGCTTCCGGACATTCTCTCATTATAAGAGTATTGTAGATAAAAAGACCTGGATCGATCTTCCTATGCGGTATCAGAAATATCGGAAGATTTATGAAAAAATGGTACGGTTGTTTATGCGGTAGATATGAAGGGAGGGCGCTGCCTGATGCATCGCCCTCCTGTTACTTTAGATTTTCTTATTATTTTTCCCAGATGATCTTTACCGGCATGATCCCGGTCAGTTCTTTGCTTTTTTCATCCGGCTGGCTGCAGCCTGCATAAATTTCAAATTTCTTTCCTTCTTCCATCCGTTTTCCTGTTTCATCTACTACGGTGAATGCTTTTTCCCATATTGGGATTTCTATTTTCCGGCATTCTCCCGCCTTCAGGAATATCCGCTGAAAACCGGCCAGCATCGGATTGGGAATGGCATTTTTGCTGTCGATATTTTTTACATAGATCTGAACAACATCCTCTGTATCATATGCGCCGTTATTCTGCACTTCTACCTCCACGTTTATCTTCTGTTCACATGTTTTGACCTCTGCTTTATCTACTGCCACCTTACTGTACGTCAGACCATATCCAAAAGGAAACTGTGCTTTTCGTTCCATATAGCGATATGTTCTGCCTTTCATGGAATAATCGGTAAAATCCGGAAGTTCTTCCAGGCTTTCATAAAATGTCACCGGAAGTTTTCCTGATGGCGAGATTTCTCCAAACAGTACCTTTGCCGCTGCCTTCCCGCCCTGGCATCCAGGGTACCACAGCATCATGACTGCATCAAATTTCTCTGCCGCATATTTCAGATTAAGATCACTTCCTGCCAGCAGACAGAATACTACCGGTTTTCCGGTATCTGCGATCGCTTCCATCAGTTCTCGCTGTACTCCGGGAAGTTCAATATCTTCTTTATCTCCCGATACATAGCTGTTTCCGGTGTCTCCCTCTTCTCCTTCCAGTGTCTCATCCAGGCCCATACATAAGATCACCACATCGCTGTTTTCTGCAACCACCTTGGCTTCCGCAATACGATCTCTGGTAAACGCAAGGTGCTCCGTCCGGTCTCGGAACAGATCACAGCCTCTGGAAGTAAGGATCCTTACATCGTCTCCCACATAATCCTGGATGCCTTCCTGTATGGTAATATACCTGGAAGCTGTCCCATGATAATTGCCGATCAGCGCCTGTCTGCTGTCCGCATTTGGTCCGATGATCCCTATTGTTTTCAGTTTTTCTTTATCAAGCGGAAGAATCCCGTTATTTTTCAGCAGAACAAAGCTTTTTTCCGCTGCTTTCTCCGCTGCATCCAGATGCCTGGGAGATTCTACCTCCATGTAGGAGATATTGTCATATTCGCTTCCATCAAACAACCCCAGCAGATACCTTGTGGTAAAAAGCCGCACTGCTGCCCGGGTTATGGTTTCTTCTGTGACAAGCCCCTTTTCGTATGCCTTCATAATGTGAAGATAGGTATTTCCACAATTCAGGTCACAGCCATTATTAATCGCCAGTGCTGCAGATTCAACGGCTGTATCCGTTACCATATGGTGTTCATGAAAATCACGGATCGCCCAGCAGTCTGATACAAAATGCCCCTGAAATTTCCATTCGCCTCTGAGTTTTTTCTGTAATGTGGGACTTCCGCAGCAGGGTTCCCCGTTTGTCCGGTTATAAGCTCCCATAACCGCTTCTACTTTCGCTTCTTTTACCAGACCTTCGAATGCCGGCAGATACGTTTCTTCCATATCTTTTGCGGATGCTTCCGCATCAAATTCATGACGGAGTGCCTCCGGCCCGGAATGTACTGCAAAATGTTTGGCACAGGCTGCTGCCTTCATTGTATCCCCATTTCCCTGAAGTGCTTTTACAAAGGAAACTCCCAGTTCTTTTGTAAGATACGGATCTTCCCCATAAGTTTCATGGCCTCTACCCCATCGTGGATCACGGAAAATATTGACATTAGGAGACCAGAACGTCAATCCCTTATAAATATCTCTGTCACCGTTTACGGAATATGCATTATACTTTGCTCTGCCCTCTGTTGCCACGATACCGGCCATCTCTGCCACACTTTTCCGGTCAAAAGCTGCCGCCATTCCGATTGCCTGTGGAAAAACCGTTGCCTGCCCTGCTCTGGCAACACCGTGAAGTCCCTCATTCCACCAGTTATACGCCGGAATTCCCAATCTTTTTATTGCAGGTGCATCGTACCTTAACTGACTGGCTTTTTCCTCCAGAGTCATCCTGGCAACCAGCGCTTCTGCTTTCTTCATTGCTTCTTCCCGATTCATCCCCAATTTCCTCCTCACCTTTTTTTATATCATCTATCATTTGGTCTCTGACTGTCAAGTAGATATTTCCTGCAATTTTTCCGGCCTCTGTTCAGAGCAGGAAAAAATCTGCTTTACCCTTTCTTTGGGATAAAGCAGATTTTTATTACACTTTGTGATCTGTGTTTCAATTTCAGCCGGGAACTTATCTGATCGCATCCTTCATCTTTTTCACATAAGCCTTCACCTTCGGCACGCAGTCTTTGCCGTAGGCACCACAAAGCTTCACGATCGCAGATCCTACAATGGCACCGTCTGACTGATCTGCCATTTTTTTTGCCTGCTCCGGTGTGGAGATTCCGAATCCTACTGCACATGGAATGTCTTTCTGGGCTTTTACTAATTTCACCATAGCTCCGATATCTGTGGTAATGCTGGTACGCATTCCTGTTACACCAAGGGAAGATACGCAGTAAACAAAGCCTTCCGCCTCTTTTGCGATCATGGCGATCCGCTCATGGGAGGTCGGTGCGATCAGGGAGATCAGGTCAAGGCCGTACTGTTTACACACAACATCAAACTCTTCTTTTTCCTCAAACGGAACATCCGGAAGGATCAGTCCATCCATTCCAACTTCCGCTGCTTTCTTGATAAAACGCTCTGTTCCGTAAGAAAATACTACATTTGCGTAGGTCATGAATACCATTGGGATTTTTGTATTTTTACGGATTTTTTCTACCATTGCAAAAACTTTATCTGTAGTCACGCCACCTGCAAGTGCCCGGACATTAGCTTCCTGGATCACAGGTCCCTCTGCGGTAGGATCTGAGAACGGGATCCCAAGCTCGATCAGATCTGCTCCTGCTTCTTCCATTGCATAAACCAGCTGCTCTGTTACCTCCAGAGACGGATCTCCGCAGGTTAAAAAAGGAATAAATGCTTTTCCGTTTGCAAATGCTTCTGTAATTCTCTTATTCATGAATATCCTCCCCTCTGTAGCGGGCAATTGCCGCACAGTCCTTATCTCCACGTCCTGAAATGGTAACTACCATGATCTTGTCCTTTCCAAGTGTCGGTGCGATCTTTTTCGCATAGGCCACTGCATGGGCACTTTCGATCGCAGGAATAATTCCTTCTGTTCTGGAAAGATATTCAAAAGCATCTACTGCTTCGTCATCTGTAACAGGAACGTACTCTGCTCTTCCGATATCATAAAGGTGTGCATGCTCCGGACCTACGCCCGGATAATCAAGGCCTGCGGAGATGGAGTATACCGGTGCGATCTGTCCGTATTCATCCTGGCAGAAGTAAGATTTCATACCATGGAAGATTCCGAGACGACCGGTTGCGATGGTTGCCGCAGTCTCCGCAGTATTTACGCCACGTCCTGCTGCCTCACAGCCAATGAGACGAACGTCTTTGTCCTCAATGAAATTGTAGAAGGTTCCGATAGCATTGGAGCCACCGCCCACGCAGGCCAGGACAACATCCGGAAGTCTTCCCTCTTTTTCCAGCATCTGTTCTTTGATCTCCTTGGAGATCACGGCCTGGAAATCACGTACGATGGTCGGGAACGGGTGCGGGCCCATAACAGATCCCAGTACATAATGGGTATCTGCAATACGGTTTGTCCACTCACGCATGGTCTCGGAAACGGCATCCTTTAAGGTTGCGGTTCCGCTTGTGACTGCATGGACTTTTGCTCCGAGAAGACGCATTTTGTAAACATTCAGTGCCTGACGTTCCGTGTCTTCTTTTCCCATGAATACCTCACATTCCATTCCCATCAGTGCTGCTGCGGTTGCAGTTGCAACACCGTGCTGGCCGGCTCCTGTCTCTGCGATGACACGGGTCTTGCCCATTTTTTTTGCCAGGAGCACCTGACCAAGTACGTTGTTGATCTTGTGGGCTCCTGTGTGGTTTAAGTCTTCTCTTTTCAGATAGATCCTGGCTCCGCCAAGGTCCTCGGTCATATGTGCCGCATAGTAAAGACGGGATGGTCTTCCTGCGTATTCATTGAGAAGCTCTGTGAGCTCACGGTTGAATTCCGGATCGTTTTTGTAATGGTTGTATGCTTCCTCAAGCTCCAGAACGGCGTTCATCAGTGTTTCCGGGATGTACTGTCCGCCATGGATGCCGAATCTTCCTTTTGACATGTTATATTTCCTCCTTTATGTTCCTTACTGCGTATACTGCTTCTAATATTTTATCCGGGTCTTTGTGACCGTCGGTTTCTACACTGCTACTTAAATCTACTGCCCAGGGGTGAAGCAGATGTATGGCCGATTCCAGATTTTCACAGCCCAGACCTCCTGCCAGAAACCAGGGACGTTTGATCGCCGGTACCAGACTCCAGTCGAAAGTTTCTCCTGTTCCTCCTGCGCCCTGATCCAGCAGAATATAGTCTGCTTCCGAACGGATCGCTTTCTTTATATCTGCTTCTGTTTTTATGGAAAAAGCCTTTATCAGAAGCTGGTCTGTCATGGTCTTAAGCTGTCTGATATAATTCTTGTCTTCCTGTCCGTGAAGCTGTGCCAGTGCGATGGTTCCTTCATTTAAAAGCTGTGCGGGAAGCTCCACCGGTGCATTGACGAATACGCCTACCGGCAAAATGCTATCATCCATTTCTTCCCGGAGAGCCTTCAATTGCTCCACGGTAACGTTTCTTCTGCTTTTTGGGAATTCTACAATGAATCCTGCAAAGTCCGGTTTAGCCTGGTTAACTGCCTGGATATCTTCCGGGCGGGTCAGGCCGCAGATCTTGATTCTGGTTCTGCTCCCATGTTTCAACGGTTGTTCTCTCATATTCTGCCAATTCTGCCCTTTCTGTCTGACGACCCTGCCCCTTCCTGTTTCGTTACTATTTGCTGCTGGTCAGCTCTGTTACTTATTTGCTCTATTCTTTCGTTTGGCCTTTATACAAGCGCTCCACCATTCAGATTTTCCAATGCTGCTTTCTTATCCGGGCTTCGCATCAGGGTCTCACCGATCAGGACTGCACCTACCCGGTTTCTTTCCAGGATAGCGATATCACCTGCGTTTTTGATTCCGCTCTCAGACACAAATACCACATTGTCCGGTGCCAGGTTTCGAAGACGGATGCTGTTATTCATATCAACCTTAAAGGTTTTCAGGTCACGGTTGTTTACACCGACGATCTTTGCACCTGTCTTTAATGCTCTTGCCACTTCATTCTCGTCATGAGCTTCCACCAGTGCATCCATTCCCAGAGTTTCAGCAAGCTCTCGGTATTCCAGGAGTTCCTGGTCATTTAAGATAGCACAGATCAGAAGTACAGCCGATGCGCCGAATGCTTTTGCCTGATAGATCATGTACTTATCCACCGTGAAGTCCTTCCGAAGGACCGGAATATCCACTGTTTCTGTGATCTCACGGAGATAAGTATCACTTCCCATGAAATAAAATGGCTCTGTGAGGCAGGAGATCGCAGATGCACCTGCTGCCTCGTATTCTTTCGCAATTTCCAGATACGGAAATTCCGGTGCAATCAGCCCCTTGGAGGGGGAAGCTTTTTTTACTTCACAGATGTAGGACATACCCGACTTTTTCAACGCTTCCAGAAAGGACGGCTGCTGTGGTGCTTTTTCTGCCAGGGTTTTCAGCTGATCCAGGGGAAACTGAAGTTTTTCCTTCCGGATACGTTCTCTTGTTTTTTCTGCGATTTCCTCCAGAATGTTTTTTTCGTTCATTCTTTGTTTGTCTCCTTGATATTTCAGTTCAACTCTCATTCGGCAATTTCAAGAAGTCTGACAGATTAATGTTTCCGTTCGTATCTCTTCCGATAGGGATTGCCGATTTCTCTTCTGCCGCTATTATTTTCAAATCTCGTTACTTAATTTGATAAATTCCGCAAGCTTAGCAGCAGCTGCACCACTGTCGATCAGGTTTTCAGCCTTTCTTACGCCGGCTTCCAGGCTCTCTGCCTTTCCGGCGATATAAAGTGCTGCACCTGCGTTCATGCAGACCGCCTGACGCTTCGGGCCTTTTTCGTTTCCGTTTACAATGGCTTTTGTGATCTCTGCGTTCTCTGCCGGTGTGCCGCCTGCCAGATCTTCTTTGCTGCAGCGTGTATAGCCGAACTGCTCCGGTGTGATCTCATAGGACTGGAACCATCCGTCCTTGATCTCGCACACAGAAGTCGGTGCGCTCATGGAGATCTCATCCAGCTTATCCTGCCCGAAAACTACCATTCCGCGGTTCACGCCAAGCTTCATCATAACCTGTGCCAGCGGCTCTACCAGAGACTGGTCAAAGACTCCCATCAGCTCCATGTTTGCGCCTGCCGGGTTGCTTAATGGTCCGAGGATATTAAATACCGTGCGGATTCCCAGCTCTTTACGGATCGGTGCCACATATTTCATGGCAATATGATAATTCTGGGCGAACAGGAAACAGATGTTGATCTTTTTCAGGATCTCTGCACTTTTTTCCGGCGGGATGGTGATCTTTACGCCAAGTGCTTCCAGAACATCTGCTGCACCGCTCTTGGAAGATGCTGCACGGTTTCCGTGTTTTGCTACCGGAACGCCACCTGCTGCGATTACAAGAGAAGATGTCGTGGAAATGTTAAAGGAGTTTGCTCCGTCACCACCGGTTCCTACGATCTCCAGAACATTCATATCGTGGAGAAGCTTGATGCAGTGTGCACGCATTCCGGCTGCTGATGCAGTGATCTCATCAATAGTCTCTCCTTTCAGGGAAAGTGCAGTAAGGTAGGATGCCATCTGTACCGGTGTTGCCGCTCCGTCCATGATCTCATTCATTACGGCTTCTGCTTCGTCATATGTAAGATCTTCTTTTTTTGAAAGCTTGATGATTGCTTCTTTGATCATTGTTGTTTCCTCCTGTTCTGTAACGATTCTATCTTTTATGGATTGCTGTTCTCTGTCTTATCTGTCTCTGATAACCTTCATAAAGTTCTCGATCATTGTTTTTCCATCCGGTGTCATAACAGATTCCGGATGGAACTGTAATCCGAATATCGGATATTCTTTATGCTCCAGTGCCATCGCCTCTCCGTCCTCAGACTCAGCGGTAACAACCAGTTCCTCCGGTAAGGTATCCCGGATAGCTGCCAGTGAGTGATATCTGGCTGCCGGAAAAGTTTCCGGAAGTCCTTCAAACATCCGGCTCTTTCCAACTTTATGTATCTCTTTCTGCTTTCCGTGCATCAGCTCTTTTGCGTAGGATACTGTCCCTCCGAAGGCTTCACAGATGGACTGATGTCCAAGGCAGATACCCAGGATCGGCAGCTTGTCTTTGAAATATTTTATGGATTCAATACAGATTCCCGCATCCTCCGGTTTTCCCGGACCAGGGGAAAGGATCAATGCCTCCGGCTTCATGGCCTCCAGCTCTTTGATGGTCACTTCATCATTTCTTACCACTTTGATATCCGGCTTCACAGAACCGATCAGCTGGTAAACATTGTAGGAAAAGCTATCATAATTATCGATCAGTACTATCATTCCAGTCCCTCCTGTGCAGTTTCGATTGCCTGTACAACGGCTCTTGCCTTGTTGCAGCACTCCTGAAATTCACTTTCCGGAATACTGTCTGCTACGATCCCTGCTCCTGACCGGATACAGATCTCACCGTTTTTCTTATAAACCAGGCGAATGGCAATACATGTATCCAGGTTTCCGGCAAAATCCAGATATCCGATAGCACCGCCGTAAATACCTCGCTTGCTCTGTTCCAGTTCCTGGATGATCTGGCAGGCACGGAATTTCGGTGCTCCGGAAAGTGTTCCTGCCGGAAGGATGGCATCCACTGCATCCACCGCATCCCTGTCATCCCGGATCTGGCCGGTAACTGTGGAACCAATATGCATCACATGAGAAAAACGCTCGATGCACATATATTTTTCTACGTTCACGGTACCGATCTTACTGATCTTTCCGATATCATTTCGACCAAGATCCACCAGCATATTATGCTCGGCACGTTCCTTCTCATCAGCCAGGAGTCCTTTTTCCAGCGCCAGGTCCTCTTCTTTTGTCTTGCCTCTTGGTCTTGTTCCTGCAAGCGGGAAGGTACTTAATTCTGTTCCTGCAAGCCTGGCAAGTGTTTCCGGGGAGGCTCCTGCAATCTCAATATCATCACTGGAAAAATAAAACATATACGGCGAAGGATTGGTAGCCCTGAGAACACGGTATGTATTAAACAGACTTCCCTCTGCTTTCGCTCGCATCGGATTGGAGAGCACCACCTGGAAAATATCTCCTTCGTGGATGTAATGCTTCGCTTTCTCAACCATCTCACAGTATTTTGCTTTCGGGAACTGCGGCTCAATGGAAGATTTCAGTTTCAAAGACGGAAATTCCTTCTGTTTTCCGTTTCGGATCAGATCTGTCATCTCTTCTAATTTTGCTTCCGCCTTCTGATAGGAATTTTCCGGATCATCCGTCATCACACCGGTGATCAGAAGCACCTTCTGTCTGTAATGGTCAAAGGCGATCACCTGGTCAAAAAGCATCAGATCCATGTCCCGGAAATCCTGTACTGTCTCGTCGGTAAGCTCCAGCTTCGGCTCGCTGTACTTAATATAATCGTAGGAAAAATATCCTACCAGACCTCCGGTAAAGGTCGGCATATTTTCCAGCACTGGGCTTTTGTATTCTTTCAGGATCTCCCGAATAGCATCTCCCGGATGCTTCACCTGCTGTACGGTTTTTTCTTCAGTTCCGTCCTCATGGATCCTGCGGATCTGAAGCTTTCCGTCTGTACAGGTGATCTCCATGGATGGCTCATATCCCAGGAAGGAATAGCGTCCCCATACCTCTGTCTGGCTGGCACTTTCCAGAAGATAGCAATGTCTGCTGGCTGTGCGTAAGGTCCTCATGACTTCTACGGGTGTATAGCGGTCGGAATACAGCTCTCTGCATACAGGGATTCGCCGGTATTCGCCTGACTGTGCGAGTTCTTTGATTTTTTCTAATGTTGGATACATATACAGGCCCTCCTGAGTTTTTCATTCCTTACCGGAGGACGGGACATTCGTGATCTGCATTCGCTGCTTGCTCATGAAATCAAGAAAAGCCCGTCTCCGACAGAATCTGGTTCTGTCAGGGACGAGCTCTAAATTCAAAATCACCCGCGGTGCCACCCTGATTCACGGTCTGACCCGTGCACTTGGCGGAATACCTTCATATTCCCGGCAACTGACGTATGCCCTCACGTCACAGAATACTTGATACCCGAAAATATCTTTCCCTGTGCCCTCTGCGGTCCATTTGATAAACTGCCTCTCGACCCGGCTCTCACCCTCCCGGACTCTCTGTGCGCGCATGAATATCTTTATCTCCGCTTCAACGGTTTAGTGGTTTAGTGGTTTACTTAATTAAACTTTTTCTATAAAATAGCACAGCTTTTCTGATATGTCAATACAAATGTTGAAAAAAATATCATTTTGTTCTATAATTGTATGAAAGTAATTGTTATAAATATTACATAAGAAAGGAGTTTCACCAGAAAAACACTATGGCTGAAAGAAATACAAACACCTGGCTGGATACCCCCGATCCACAGGTTTTTATCAAAAATTCCGCAAAATTTAATGATCTGATGATGATGTATCGATGTACGGTCCGTGAGGTACGCACCAAGCTGGAAGTCCTCAACGATGAATTTTCATTGGAATATAAACGTAACCCGATCTCCTTCATCAAAACAAGGATCAAAAAGCCGGAAAGCATTTACAAAAAGCTCAAAAAGCTCGGCTATGAGTTTACTGCGGAGAATATTCAGAATCAGCTGAATGACGTGGCAGGCATCCGTGTTGTCTGTGCCTTTATCGATGATATCTACACTATTGCAGACCTGATCACCAGGCAGGATGACATTACCGTCATCCAGGTAAAGGACTATATCAAAAATCCAAAGCCAAACGGCTACCGCAGTTATCACATGATCGTGGAAATCCCCGTATTCTTCTCCAAGGGAAAAACTCCCATGCGTGCAGAGATCCAGATCCGTACCAACGGTATGGATTTCTGGGCAACTCTGGAGCATCAGCTGCGTTACAAGCAGAATATCGAAGAAATGGACGGTTATGAGGATGTCAGCAATGAACTGCTGAACTGCGCCCGCACTGTGATCGATATGGATAACGAAATGCAGCGGATCAAAAACAAGATCGGACAATTCCATGATATTTAAAAAAACAGGTGAGGCTGTTACAGCCTCACCTGTTCTTTCTCACTGTTTTTCACCCGGAACGCCCGTGGTGTCATGTGATAATGTTCCTTGAATACCCGATGAAAATAACTGTTATTTTCATAGCCTACAGCCGCAATGATGTCACTGACAGGCAGATCTGTTTCACACATCAGCTCTACAGCCTTGTTCAGACGTTTTCTCTGAAGAAGTTCCTTGAAATTAAACCCTGTGCTTTTCTTGATCATCTTACTGAGGACATGCATGGGAAGATGCAGACGACCACAAAGCTCCGTCAGCGTAGCAGTCCGGTATTTCTGTTCAATATAATCCAGTGTTGTCATAGAGATCATATTTTCGTACTGATTGGGCAGACGCATCTCCACATACTGCACCGATTCTATCAGATACATGAATATCAGGCCCATTGTGGTCTGATTGATCCGCTCTCTGTTCTCCTCACCGTTTACAAGAGAATAGATGATATTTTCCAGAAGATTCTGGATCTGCAGCACTTCCGCAACCTTAAAATGAAGATATTCCCCACGCTCTTCATCCTGTCGCAGGACATTCACCAGAAAATCTGCCAGCATATTGTCATTGCCCGCCATGGAATAGGCCACATCAAAAAACTCCGGCAGCACCATAAAATTGATCGCAATATCATTCTGCCCCGCTTTCAGAATCTCATGCTTCGTAAACTGATTGAGAAAAAGCAGCTCGCCTTTGTTAACTATGACTTTTTTTCCGTCAATGATATTAGTCAGAGATCCCTCACACACATACAGCACTTCCACAAAATTATGCCTGTGAGCCGGAAAATACACAAAACGGGTGTGTGTACGCACAGCGATCAGCCTGCCTTCTTTCAGCATTTTACGGCTGTCCACAGTAAAGTCCCGACCGGATGTGTAGAGATCTCTATCCACCTCTGCTTCTCCATCCAGGATTTTTCTCTCTTCCTCTGTGATCTTTCTCAGCTGATCCAGTAATGCCTGCTGCATGTGTTTTGCTCCTTCATCTGTTCATGGTTTTCTATTCTGCTGTCCTCATTTTAACACCGCAGCCATAAGAGTACAACCAGAATCAAAAGACTGAAATTTTTTCGGAAACCTTCTATACACCAAATTCAAATATACGAAACAAGGCGGAGTCCGAAGACTCCGCCTTGTCCCAAAAGGATTTATCATATGATTATACAGTCAATCTGAGGATTGATTAGTACAGCTTAGCCATCTCCTCGATGTTGCTTGTATCGAATTTCAGAGGTGCACCAAGAACAACCTCTGTACCGCCGTCATCTGCCTCTGTTACTGTGTAGTCACCAAGGTCACCAGCTGTGAATTTGTCATCTTTAGCACCTGTGATGTCTTCGTTGATCAGAGCGATTGTTGTGTAAGCACTGAGTTTTCCAAGGCCCTGCATATCCCACAGATAGAAGTATGGGCAGGAATGAGAATCATCATCACCTGTGTACTCCTGCATCTCGGATGGAAGTCCAAGACCTGTCAGCTTGCAGGAAGATCCGTTATCCTGAAGATATTTAGCAGCTGCTGCGATACCAACTGTTGTAGGTGCGCAGATAACCTTCAGATCCTTGTAGTTCTGAAGAAGAGCTGCTGTCTGGTCTGTGGATTTCTGCGGCTCATCATCACCGTATACAACGTCTACAAGCTCAAGCTTGCTGTATTTGTCATCGCCTTCCATGATGGTCTTCATCGCGTCGATCCATGCGTTCTGGTTAGCGGACTGAGATGTAGCGGAAAGGATAGCGAACTGTCCCTCACCACCGGAAATATCAAGAACTGCATCCATAAGTGCCTGAGCAACTTCTTTTGTACCAGCCTGGTTTACGAAAATCTCACGGCTGTCTTTGTTCGGTGCGGAGTCGAAGGAAGATACCTTGATTCCCTCATCCATAGCTTCCTCAAGCTTAGCCTGAAGAGCGTTAACATCGTTAGCGGAGATACAGATTGCATCGAAGTCCTGAGAAATCAGGTTGTCAAGAACCTTGATCTGCGCATCAGCTGTAGCTGTCTCAGGATAAACGACCTGAACCTCGCCGCCTTCAGCCTCTACTGTCTCCTGGAAAGATTTCGCTGCGATCTCGAAGAATGCATTACCGGCTGCTTTACCAACCAGAGCGATCTTTTTGCCTTTTGCAGAATCGCCAGCTGCTGCTTCTGTCTTAGTATCTTCGGATTTGTCATCTGCTGCAAGAACCGGGCAAACTGTACCAAGAACCATTGCTCCACAAAGGATTGCGCTAATTACCTTTTTTTTCATTGTTGTTCCTCCCTATAAGAATATAATTTTTTTATATGCTACTGCCTCCGCTACACCAATGGAGGCAGCTAACAATCATATGAGTTTCAAAAGTGATATTTAGTTTTTCTTCATTGCGACTGCTTTTTTCACATCGCCGATGATATTCGGAAGAGCTACTGCTGCTACCAGAAGTACACCGATGATGAGAAGGATCACCTGAGCATTTACGTTCTTCTGTCCAAGGCCAACTCGTAAGCATACGATGATGAATGCAGAAATGATACCGCCGGCCAGGTTACCTTTACCACCTGTGGAGGAGATACCTCCGAATACTGCCATTGCAATGGCATCCATCTCAAATCCGTTACCGGTTGTTGTATTTGCACCGTAGGAAGAGGATACCAGGAATACTGCGCAAAGTCCGGACATAAGTCCCATAACTGTGTAGATGATGAAACGGATCTTCTCTACGTGAACACCTGCGTAATAAGCTGCCACACGGTTTGTTCCGATCGCATATGTACGGCGTCCAAATGTACTCTTTCCAAGAAAGATCGCAAAAAGTACACCAAGGATCAGCACCAGGAAAAGAATATATGGAATATTTCCAACCTTTCCACCGATAGCACGGAAGCCATCTGTGTTTGTGATCGCAATACTTCCGCCGGCTCCAAGTGTTACCTCAGCGATACCACGGAAGATGATCTGTGTTGCCAGTGTTACGATCATTGGAGGCAGCTCCTTGAAACGGGTAAGGATAAATCCGTTAACCGCACCACAGAGGGCACCAACAACCAGTGCTGTAAGTACTACTACAATGAACGGAGCGTTTGTGTTGCAGACCATACAGCTTAAGGTAGCGGAGAGACACACGATCGCACCTACGGAAATATCAATCTCGCCTAATACCAGGATGTACGCCATTGGAAACATCATGAATACCTCTGCAAGGTAAACCGGCATCTGACGAAGAACACTCTTCATATTATAAAACTCAGAAAATGATGCGCAGAAAATATTTACCAGGATAAAGAGAATGACCAGGATGCCTTCCCAACTGAATATGATGTGTTTCATCGGATTTTCCGGCACATTGTTAATACTTCTTCCAGATTTTCCAGCCATGATTTACATCTCCCTTCCCTTTAATGCGTTTTTATCTGCGATTCTCTGCAGAACAACGTTGATCACAACTACTACCAGGATGATAACACCCTTGATCATGTTCTGCCACAGTGAACTGATACCTACAAGCGGAAGAGCTTTTGCGATCGTTGCAAGGATAATGGAACCGAGGAATGCACCTACTACGGTTCCACGTCCACCGCTCATGCTTACACCACCGATAACGCAGGCTGCGATAACATCCATCTCACCACCGTACTGCATATCAGGCATTGCAGAAGCATAAACAGATACCTGAAGTGCTCCGCCAAGACCTGCGAGGAATCCCATGATCACATATACAAGAAGGTTGATATTCTTTGCATTGATACCGGAAACCTGTGCTGCACTTGCGTTACTTCCTACTGCGTAGATCCTACGACCGGTTCTTGTCCATTTCATAAAGAAGAAGAATACTACGTAGCATACGATGATCACCCAGATTACCTTGTTGATTCCAAGGAAATTTGTGGTGGCAAAATTCTTAAAATCACCGAGAGCTGCGGCACTTGCCCACTCACCACCGTGAGAAACAAGATATCCCATTGCTCTGTAGATGTACATAAAGCCCATGGTTGCAATGATCGGCGGAACGTTTGCTCTTGAAATTACAAGACCTACAACCAGTCCGCAGGCAATACCGATTGCCATTGCAATGATGAAAGCAAGTAATGTGCTTGTGATATGTCCGTATTTCAGAAGCATACCGATGGACATACCGGAAAGTGCCAGAGTTGACATAATGGAAATATCAATTCCGCCTACCAGCATGACACATAACATACCAAGTGACATTACCATTGTTACTGCATTATTTTTCAGCATCTCCATGAGTGACTTTGGCGTAAGGAATGACGGGCTGATCGCTGTGACAACTGCAAACAGCACGATTACGATAATTGCCAGCAGAGCCTCTCGGGAGCCTGTAATCTTCTTGATGACAGATTTCTTTTCCATTATTTAGTCCCCTTTCCAGTGCTCTTTTCCATGGACAGCTCAAGGATTCCCTCCTGTGTTGCCTCTCCTCTGTTCAGTTCTCCTGTCTTGCGGCCATTACACATAACAATGATACGGTCCGCCATACCCAGGATCTCCGGCATCTCGGAAGAGATCAGGATGATTGCATATCCTTTCTTTGCAAGGTCTCCCATGATCGCATAAATCTCAGCTTTGGCTCCGACATCGACACCCTTTGTCGGCTCATCCATGATAACTACTTTCATTTCCTGAGCAAGAGCTTTCGCAACAACAACTTTCTGCTGGTTACCACCAGACAGAGAGCTTGCCGGCTGGAAGATATCGACTGCCTTGGTATCTACTTCCTCAAGAAGTTTCTTGGAAAGTTCTCTTTCTGCCTTCTCATCGTTAAATCCGGATTTTGCATATTTGCTGATGATCGGAAGTGTTACGTTTCTTCCAAGTCCCCAGCTCATAACCAGACCCTGTTTCTGTCTGTCCTCTGGAAGAAGGATGATACCTTTTTCCATTGCATCAGACGGAGTCTTGATATAAATTTCTTTTCCCTCAAGGAAAACTTTTCCTTCGTCCGGACGGGTAATTCCACAGACAGCTTCCATAACCTCTGTACGTCCTGCACCAACCAGACCGGTAAGACCTACGATCTCGCCTGCATGTACATTGAAAGAAACATCCTTGAAAAATCCTATTCTGGAAAGATGTTCGATACGGAGCATCTCATCTCCAAACTTCACTTCCGGTTTCGGGAACAGATCGTTAATCTCACGACCAACCATTGCCTTGATCAGATCTGCGTTTGTGATTCCATCTACATCATAGGTTCCAATGTACTGGGAATCACGGAATACGGTAACTCTGGAAGCCAGACGGTACATATCTTCGAAACGATGGGAGATAAAGATAATGGAAACACCATTCTCTTTCAGCTTGTCAACCAGTGTGTAAAGCTTCTCGGACTCGTTTCTGGTAAGTGCTGCTGTCGGCTCATCCAGAATGATGATCTTCGCATTTGTGGAAAGTGCCTTGGCGATCTCGACCATCTGCTGCTGTGCAACAGAAAGTGTACCCATCTCTGCTGTTGCGTCAAAGTCTGCATCCAGCTCCTTCAGGTACTTGTTTGCCTCCTGATTCATCTCTTTCCACTGGATCATATGATGTTTAATGATCTCATGACCCATAAAAATATTTTCGGCTACTGTAAGATGCGGATATGATGTAGGGTGCTGATATACGGCAGCGATACCTGCCTCCTGGGCATCCTTCGGACCTTTGAAGTCAACCTTCTGTCCGTTTAAGAACATCTCACCCTCTTCTGCCTTATGTACTCCGGTAATAACCTTGATAAACGTAGATTTACCAGCACCATTCTCACCCATCAGCGCATGAACTTCGCCAGGTTTGAGCTGGAACTGTACATTATTCAGAGCTTTGACACCGGGGAATATCTTCGTAATACCTTTTAATTCAAGAACATATTCTGACACGGCTCTTTCTCCTCCCTTTCCTTTAATCTGATTATATTCTATCATCCGGCCCACAGATTGATAATGGGAATATTTTTGGATAAGGGTAAAATATTCTTCTTTTCCCTGTAAAATATTACTCATAAACCATTGTCCCATTCTCGTATTTCTATATACTTTATGCTATAATGATAACGCTGACGTTACAGTTTTCTGGGAATATAAACAGAGCTGTAAACGTCCGATTTACGAAGCTATAAAGCTATGCTCGATTGGAGAATTGTATATGAAATTACTGATCGTCGATGACGAAGAACTTACGCGTACCGGACTGATCTCATCTATCGACTGGGATTCTCTGGGAATCACCGAGATCCTTCAGGCAGATGATGGTGTGAACGGACTGGAAATGGCCAGACTGTATAAACCTGAGATCATTCTCTGCGATGTACGGATGCCGCGGATGACAGGCATTGCCATGCTGGAGCGTCTGGAGAAATTCCTGCCGGACAGTATCCCTATCTTTATGAGCGGATATTCTGACAAAGAGTATCTGAAAGCTGCCATCAAACTAAAAGCCATCAATTACATCGAAAAGCCTCTGCATCCCGAGGAAGTACAGGCGGCAGTTCTGGAAGCGCAGACTCTTTACAAACAAAAGCTCCGCTCCCATCGTGGCGAAGCGATCCATTCTCAGGAAATCGCTACCCGGCTGGCACAACAGCTGACTCTTCCACCTTCCGATAACAACAAAATTGCAGATCTCTGTCTGGAACTGGGGCAGCCGGAGCTTCTTGAGAACGGCATGAATTTTACCTCTGTGATCGTAAAGCTTAATGAATCTGTGGAGGCTTCCGGTATTTTCCTGGAAGATCTCCAGAACGACATTTCCTGTTTTCTGGAGCATTACCATCTGAAATGTCTTTTTGTGGAAAAAAGAGTTCAGTATCTGGTCCACCATATATATGGAAGGAATGCCCTTTCCCCGACTACCCTTTCCGCAGTGGGAAGCTATATTTCCAGACAATATGACACCTGCGGAAAGCATCTGATCGCTGCCGGAAATACCGTAACGGATATTTTCAGGGTTTATCAGTCCTACGCTTCTGCCGTGATCCTTCTGCAGAACTGTTTTTTCTTTCCGGAAAAAACATTTCTGACGGAAAATTCCATCCGCCTGCTTTCACCGAAGGGACCGGTTCCGGATTCCCTGCATTCACCGGAAAATACTTTTTCCAAATATCTCCTGGCCGGAGAAGAAGAACCCTGTTTTCAGTTTCTTGATGACCTTTTCCGGTATTATAGCTGCAATCACACATTTATGCCTAACCAGATCCGTGATCTTTATTACCAGCTATTTAATACACTTTCGGCTTCCCGTAAAAAAAATCAGCTGGAAACCGAACTTCATGAAAAGCAGGATCTGATCGTAGATACGTTAAACAACGCCTTCACCTACGAAGAGCTTCACAAAGCTCTGAAAGAAAAAACCGCCCAGTATTTTGAAGATGCGAAAAATTCCCAGCCGGAAAATTCCACGATCTTTATGATCAAGGATTATATCAGCCGGAACTATATGAACGATACACTTTCCGTAAAAGATATCAGCGGCCATGTATACCTTTCCGCATCTTATGTATGCACTTTTTTCAAAAGCGAGACCGGACAGACTCTCAATCAATATCTGACAGAATACCGAATGGAAAAGGCCAAGCAGCTGCTTTCCGATCCCAAATACAAGATTTCCGAGATTTCTTCCAAGGTAGGCTATACGGATGGCAATTACTTCGGAAAAAGCTTCAAAAAATACTCCGGCTTTTCCCCGTCTGAATACCGGGAGAAAATGTCATGAGGGCCCTCTGGCGCCGTTTCAAAAACGGCTACCTGAATTTAAACCTGCAGACAAAATTCACCATTGCCCTGATCAGCATTGTGGTAATTCCTGCCTGTCTTACCGCCTTTCTTTTTTATGGACGACTTTATAGCATGGTGGTTTCCAATACCATCCGGCAGGAGCAGGACGCCTCCGCAAAAACTGCACCTCTGATCGAACGGACTATGGATACGATCCTCGCTACTACCCGGAATATTACAGGACAGAATTTTTTTCAGGAACTTTTTTATATGCCGGTCAGCGATTCAGCAGAACAGCTTGCAACATCTAACCATGCCACTGATTTTAAAAATGCCGTTCAGCGTCTGACCACAGATTCCATTGTTACCGATGTACAGATCTATGTGGATTTTCCTGATGATCTGAAGACACTGGATACTTATCCCAACACTAAGAATATCCTTGCTCCCTTAAGTCAGGCGAAAGGTACCTACTGGTACGGTATCTTTCAGGGAAACCGGAACACCCAGGAAATGTTCTGTCCTTCCTTCTATCTTGGTCCCAGGGAAAAAAAGAATTATGGTGATATGGCATATATCTGCCCTTTAAGCCTTTATTATCACTCCACTGCCTATAAGGCTTATCTGGCAGTGTATTATTCCGATGACAAGCTTACTTCCATTCTTTCCGACAATCTATCTCTGGAAGGAAGTGTTTCATATATTGTAAACGAACGTGATGCCATTGTTGCTACCTCAGATCTGTCATTATCCGGAATCTACCAACTGGATTACGACACCATCAAGGCTTCCTTTATGTCTTCCAATAACTTCATTGAGCGGAACATTCTGGACACAAAGGTTTATGCCGGTTTTTACAGCATTTCCAATACGGACTGGTTTATGGTGACGGTCCTTCCTTCCCCGCCGCTGATCCATGCGAGCAACCGACTGATGGTCCAGATCGTACTGATCTATGCAGTTTTTCTGGTTCTGGCTCTGATTTTTGCCAATGTACTGGCTCATTCCATTACCGGAAGACTTTCTTCTGTGATCCGGCAGATGCAGACCGTCCGCCACGGCCCGCCTACTCCTATGGAAAGTCCACAGGCACATGATGAGATCGGTAATCTTATCGATACCTACAACTATATGACTCGAAAAATGGAGGAACTGATGGAGAAGCAGGCTAAGGCTGCAGAAGATCTCCGGATTGCAGAATTCAATTCCCTCCAGGCACAGATCAATCCGCATTTTCTTTATAATACCATGGATATGATCAACTGGATGGCACTGCAGGGACAGACCGATGAGATCAGTCACGCAGTGCAAAGTCTTTCCCGTTTTTATAAGCTGACTCTGAGCCGCAAAAAAGGAATCTCTACCATTGCAAGGGAGCTGGAGCATGTAACCATCTACGTGCAGCTTCAGAATATGCGCTACCACGACAGCATTGAGCTGATCACGGATATCCCGGATGAGCTTTCAGAATACCAGATCCCGAAGCTGACTCTTCAGCCTGTTGTGGAAAATTCCATTCTTCACGGGATCCTGGAAAAAGAATCAAAATCCGGCACTATTGTTATTACCGGATGGATGGAAAATGAGGATATTGTTCTTCTGATTTCCGATGACGGTGTTGGGATTTCGCCGGAAATCCTGTCAACTATCCTTTCCGGAAAGGGAAAAAGCCAGTCCGGCGGCACAAATATCGCAGTTTATAATACCCACCGGAGACTCCAAATTCTCTATGGAAATAATTACGGACTCACTTATTCCAGCAAGCCTGGAGAGGGGACAGAGGTTGAGATCCGCTTCCCTGCACATCGCGAAAAGTAACTTATGTTCCACAAAAATCTTTATTCAGAAATGAGGTATGACACTATATGAATACACAGCCAGAAGCTCTTTTATATAATTTTAACGACCCAGAACGGCTTCGCCAGATCCGCCGCTATCTGAACCGTCAGAAGGTTAAGACACGGATCGTCACTGCGCCGGAATTTCTTCATCCGCTGGGATATCTTTTTGAGATTCCGGGATTTCATCCCTCATCCCAGTTTAATCTGGGAAGCAATTTCAGTGATGAGATGATCGTGCTGAAGGATTTTTCCAGTGCACAGATGGATGATTTTCTTGCTTTTTTCCGTGAAAACCAGATCCCGCCTGTTGCACTGAAGGCCATGCTCACACCGGTAACTCAGCACTGGTCTTCCATCCAGCTGCACGATGAGCTTTCCAGGGAGCACACACTTATGCATAAAAAATAACTGCAAAACCAAAATCTGCCGAATCTGCCTGCTGCATTTCCGGCAGATCTTTTTTATCTTATTTTTCCCACTGAAAAAGGAGACCGCTCCGCGCAGTCTCCTTTTTTGAATATGTTTTAGGTTGAATACATAAGAAAGAATTTATCTTGTCACGATATCTACCGGTACATTAAAGATTTTTGCAACCTTCAGGATCGTATCGATGTGTCTTCCTGTAGCAGCTGCCATATGATGTGTCGGGCCAGCCTCGCTCCAGCGGTTAACGAACTCTCTTGCTCCGCATGTGAAGCGTGTTCTCATGTTTGTATCACCGAAGGAAAGGATCGGTCCCTCCTCGTTTACGCCCTCAGCTACAACGAATTTGAAGTTTCCGTCTTTATCCTGAGTGATTGCAAGGTAGGTTACAGGGCCTGTGTATGGATAGAACTGTGTCAGGTATCCGCCGCCTGTTTTGCCGTGGAATACCGGCACGATTTTCATGGTTGGTTTCTTGTCGGAGATGTCAGCGTCACCGCTTCCGGAATGTCCGATGATGCAGATGTCATCGTTGAAATCGATGGAGTACATCTCAGAAAGCTGGCCTGTACCGGAAATTGTCTTTAAGATACTCATTGCCATGGCAACCTTCATGTCACCCTCTACCGCACATGCAGTACCCTGTTTGATCAGCATGGAGAAAGCCGGGATCAGCATACTGTCAAGGACTCCTGCTTTACCCTGTGCAAATCCGTCGTAATGGGAAGCGATCATTCCAAGATGCTCGTCTTTTACCCACTCCTCAAAAGCAACTACATATTTTGCCATATCCCATACTTTCTCAATGGTGCCACCGCCCTCAATATCGAATGTATCAAGGATATCCTGTGCTTTTGCCCGGATTGCCTCCTCATCTGTAATATCATCAGCGATCGCCCACATCTTCTCCCAGTCGAACTGTTTTGTGTAGAGGAACATTCTGTTATAGAGGTTTGTCTCATCAATATACAGATCCATCATACCCGGATATGGTCTTCCGATCTGCGCAATGTTAGTCTCACGGAATCTTCTTCTTACCTGAGCAGCCTTGCACCAGTCTTCGATCTCAGCCTGAACTGCAGGATCTCCGCCTTCTACAACGCCTGTGATAACCGCATGTCTCTTGCCTGCTCTCTCAAGGTCAGCAACTGCCTCGCCTACAGCACCGCATGCATAGCCTTCACCCAGCCAGGAGGCAATGTCAGTGTGCTCATAATCCAGCGCTTTGATCTTCTGAACGTTTACAAGAACAACCGGAACATCCAGATCACGGATCGCCGGAAGCATGTTGTAGGATGTTGCGTATGTCAGCATCTGAAGAAATACAAGGTCAACATCTGCTGCACGGAACTTATCTCCTGCCACCATTGCCTGCTCTTTTGTTGTCACCATTCCGCCGTCAACGATCTCTACTGTATCCGGGATCGTTTTCTTGAATGCGTCGTACTGTGCCTCAAATTCCGGCACCAGTGACGGGAACTGCGGAAGATATGCGCCTAAAGCAATTGAAAATACACCAACTTTTGCCTTTGTGTTAACTAACATAATAAGACCTCCAATTATTTATGCTTTGTATACTTTAATACCGAAGGACTCATGGATGGTTGTACGAGCCTCCTCGATCGTTTTAAACTCCTCGGCCTTCAGCATCTGTGCTGTGATATTACCGATTGCAGTAGCCTCACCAGGGCCTGCATGGATTTCTTTCTTTGTAGCTTTTGCAGTCAGCTCATTTAAGTATCCTGCATTGGAACCACCGCCTACGATATGGATACGGCTGTAGGTTCTTCCTGTCATCTCCTCGATTTCTTTTGCGATCTTAGCGTAGCAATCTGCAAGGCTTGTATAGATAACGGTTGCAATCTCGCCAAGAGTTTCCGGAACCTGCTGTCCTGTTCTGCGGCAGTAGTCCTGAACCTCTTTTGTCATGTTCTCAGGAGAAAGGAAGCACTCATCGTTTGCGTTTACTCTTGACGGGAAGTCTTTTGCCTCCTCAGCCATCTCGCAGATCTGTGCAAAGCTGTACGCATCATCAAACTCATGACGTACAGACTGGATCATCCAGAGACCCATGATGTTCTTCAGATAACGGAAACGTCCTGCATATCCACCCTCGTTTGTGAAGTTCATCTCACAGCTCTTCTCAGAGCAGTCTGCTTCTTTTCTCTCGATTCCCATCAGAGACCATGTTCCGGAACTGATATAAATGAAATCGTCATCATTTGCAGGCACAGCCAGAACTGCAGACCCTGTATCATGTGTAGCCGGTGCTACAACCTCAAGATCAAAGCCAACTGCTTCCTTCACTGCGTCTGTTAAATGTCCGATGCTTGTGCTAGGCATGATCAGCTTCTGGAATATCTTTCTTGGATATCCCAGCATATCGATCAGCTCATAATCCCAGTCCTTGGTTGTCGGGCATACAAGCTGTCCTGTGGTTGCCTCTGTGTACTCGCAAGTTTTTTCGCCTGTAAGAAGAAAATGGAAGTAGTCCGGTACATGAAGAAGTGTCTCAGCCTGCTCCAGATACTCAGGATGTTTCTTCTTCACTGCCATCAGCTGATATACTGTATTGTAGATCGCTTTCTGGATACCGGTTCTTGCATACAGATCCTTCAGGGAAATTGTCTTATAAACTTCCTCGTCCATTCCCTCTGTACGATGATCACGGTAGCCTACCGTGTTGCCAAGAACCTTGTCATCCTTGTCTAGAAGCACAAAGTCAACACCCCAGGTATCAACACCCATGCTTACCGGGATCTTGCCGATCTCTTTACATTTCTTAAGACCATTTACGATCTCGTTGAAAAGGCGGTCAAACTCCCAGCAGAGCTCTCCATCCTTCTTAACCATGCCGTTCTCAAAACGATAGATTTCTTCCAGGATCATTTTTCCGTTTTCCATATGTCCCAGAATGTGACGTCCACTGGATGCTCCGATATCTACTGCTAAATAATATGTTGCCATTTTTAAATCCTCCTCAATATGTAAGCTTCTGATCACTTTCATATCTGATGTTGTATTTATCATACATCAGGATCCTTCCGGTGATAAGAACCTCTTTTGTCAAAAAAAGTGTCTTTATTTGCCAATAATACAGCGATTATTTATGAACTACTACATTATTTGTTTAAAAAATCCGCTGACTGAATCAGCCAGCGGATCTCTTATTTCATACGTCCGTGAACGCAATCCGCGTTCATTATAACTTCACGATCTTATCAATTATATGATTTGATTAGTCATAAAGGTTAGGAGCGATATTCTCGTCTTCCATATTTGTTGCATCATACCAGTAACCCTCTGTAGGAACATCCTCAAGCTCCTGGCCGTTTGCTGCTGCTGTCAGAGCGTAGATTGCATAGTATCCCATCATAAGAGGAGACTGTGTAACAGCACCAATGAATGTGCCATCTTTAACAGCTGCTTTGATGATAGAACCAGCATCGAAACCAACACCAACTACATCACCGTTTGCCGGGTCAGAACCAAGAACGTTAAGGTTAGCATTTGCTGCAAGAACACCCTCTGCAGAAACCTGGTTGGAACCGAATACTGCGATACAGTTCTCCTGGGAAAGGATTGCCTGAGCCTCTGTGGAGCAAAGCTCTACAGTTGTCTGTGCCGGAACAGCTACCTGGATAACAACGTCTGCGTCTTTAGCATCAGCATCAGCACCCTCTGCTGCGTTAACATAGAACTCGTTACCGCTTACTGCTACAGTCTTGCCATCAGCCTGAAGAAGCTCGATCATCTTGTTGATGAATCCAGTACCACGCTGCTGAATGTTCTGAGCTGTTGCATCCTGGTTAACCTCACCGATGATAACCTGTCCGTCAGCATCTTTAACAACGTCTTTAATGGAGTTGTACATATTCTCAGCTGCTACCGCACCAGCCTGTGCGTTGTCTGTACAAACCTCGCATACTACAGATCCTTCCGGAGCATCAGCGATACCTGTATCGAAAGTTACAACCGGGATACCTTTTTCTGCACATGTCTTAAGAGCATCCTGAACAGAAGATGTATCGCAAGCTGCAAGTCCTAATCCAACAGGATTGGAGCCGATAGCTGTGTTGATCATGTTAACCTGGTCAGCGATATCGGACTCACTGTTCGGTCCCTGTGCTTTATAAGTAACGCCCAGCTCCTCAGATGCTTTCTTCATACCTTCCTGAGCTGCATCCCAGTATGTAGACTGGAAAGATTTAACCATCATCGGGAACTCATAAGCTTCGTTTGCTTTCAGTCCGTCGAACTGTGCGGTAGGATCCTCAGCTGCTGTGGAATCTGCGGATTCCTCTGTTGCTGCATCTTCTTTCTCCTCAGCTGCAAAAGCTGCTGTTGCGCTCATGCTTGTTACCATTGCTGCACAGAGCATTAATGCCATAACCTTTTTTGCTTTCATATAATATTTCCTCCTTAAAATATATTATATAGTTTTTTATGTTCATACGCCGTTGCTACCCCTTGGCGTTTCACATCTTTGATTATCGGGTGCTGTTCACATTTCTCTGTAAACAGCACCCTTACTTATTATACACACTTCTTAATATCAGTGTGCTGCTTTTTTCTCTTTCAGGATATCGATCAGAACGGCTACGATCAGAACGATACCAGTGATGATCTGCTGCCAGTTTGCCTGCAGGCCGATATATGGAAGACCTGTTTTCAGAAGCATGATGACGAAGATACCAACGAATGTACCGATCACGGAACCATATCCACCGGTAGCTGCTACACCACCAACGAATACACCACCGATAGCATCCATCTCAAGTCCGGCACCAGTACCAGGCTGTACAGTAGGTGTTACTGCTGCGTATGCGATTGCTGCAAGACCTGTAAACAGACCGCAGACAACGTATACCATTACGTGATAGAACTTTGTATTGATTCCAGAAAGGGCTGCTGCCTCTTTGTTGGAACCGATTGCAATTGTGTAACGACCGAATTTGGTGTGGTTCAGGATGTACTCCATAAGAAGAACCAGAATGATCATCCACAGGAAACCGAGCGGATAACGTGAAGCACTTCTTCCTGTACCAACGGTTACCTTGAAGATGCTGTGGAACCATCCACCCGGCTGTGTAAGTCCCGGCCAAGGTGTTGCACTGCAAAGAGATCCGGCACCACGGGTAATCATACATGTACAAAGCGTTGCAAGGAATGGCGGCAGGTTCATAACACCAATAAGTACACCGTTTAATGCACCAACTGCGATACCAAGTACGATACAGATGATCATAGCAAGTGCTACCGGGCAGTTGTTGTTTCTGATCAGTGTTCCTGCGATCAGTGCGTAAGCTACCATACCAGTTCCGATTGACAGGTCAACACCACCAGTGATAAGCGGGAATGTAACTCCGATCGCCATAAGAAGATCGTAATATGAGAAATCCAGCATACTCAGGATCGTGGTGTACTGTCTGAATTCTTTACTCAAGCCTGAGAATATTGCACACAGGACAATGATAACGAGCAAAACAATAAATCTCTGATCACTTAAAATACTTTTTTTCTTCTTAGTCATGACTTTCCTCCTTAATCGATATTCCGTGTGGCCTTGTCCATGATGTTTTCCTGGGTTGCCTCGGAGATATCAATACATCCGGTAACTTTACCCTCACACATGATGATGATACGGTCACTCATTCGGAGAACTTCCGTCATCTCAGAAGAAATCATGATAATGGATTTTCCTTCTGCTGCCAGTCTGTTCATTAATTTGTAGATTTCGTTCTTAGCACCAACATCGATACCTCTGGTAGGCTCATCGAAAATAAGGATGTCACTGTCTCGTGTCAGCCATTTTGCGATAACTACCTTCTGCTGGTTACCACCGGAAAGGTTAACTACCAGCTGGTCTGTAGTAGGTGTCTTAGTTGCAAGTTCGTTTACATATTTCTCAGCAACTTTTTTCTCTTTTGCTTTGTTGATAAAGATACCATTGGTAAACTCTTCCATTGTTGCCAGTGTTGTATTCTCTGTTACAGATTTCTGTACAACACAGCCGTATCTTCTTCTGTCCTCTGACAGATAACCGATACCACATTTAACAGCATCCTGCGGGCTGTTGATGGTCACCTCATGAAGCTGACCGTCTTTACCCATAATGGAGATCTTACCACTCTGCTTCGGATCTGCTCCGAACAGTGCTCTGGCTGTCTCGGTACGTCCTGCGCCCATCAGTCCTGAGAAACCAAGGATCTCACCTTTCTTCAGTTCAAAGCTTACATCTTGAACCATCTTTCCTGCGTTCAGATGTTCAACCTTAAGAACTACCGGTGCATCTGCCGGAACCGCACTCTCCTGCTTCGGATCCTCATAAATAACACGACCAACCATCATGTTGATGATATCTTCTTTTGTACTGTCTTTTGTGATGAGGGTTCCTACGTAACCACCATCTCGCATGACTGTTACACGGTCTGTGATGGTTTTAATCTCATCCATACGGTGTGAGATATACACGATACCAAGATTTTTCTTACGAAGGTCACGGATGATCTCGAACAGATCCGCGATCTCTTTCTCGGTAAGTGCTGCGGAAGGCTCATCGAAGATGATGACCTCAGCTTTATGAGAGATTGCTTTTGCGATCTCACACATCTGCTGTTTTCCGACTGTCAGGTTTTTCATCTTTTCCTTCGGATTGATCTCAATGTTCAGATCCTGGAAAAGCTTCTTTGAATCCTCGATCATCTTTTTGTCATCAATGCGGAAACCTTTTTTCGGTTCACGTCCGATGAAGATGTTCTGAGCAACGGTAAGATCACCTACCATGTTCAGCTCCTGATGTACGATTACAACGCCGGCATCCTGTGCCTCACGTGTATTGTGGAATTCTGTTTCCTGTCCTTTGTAAACGATGGAACCTGAATCCTTCTGATAAATACCGGTAAGAACCTTCATCAGTGTTGATTTACCGGCACCGTTTTCTCCCATAAGTGCATGTACTTCGCCGCGTTTTACTTCGAAATTAACGTGATCCAGAGCATGAACTCCAGGAAAGGACTTATCAATGTCCTTCATAGTTAAAATAACTTCACCCATTGTCGCATCCTCCCTCTAAGATCAGTTCTTTCTGCGTCTTGCAGAAACGTCGATATAAACTGCAACGATAACGATGATACCTGTGATGATCATCTGCTGTCCTTTACCAAGGCCAAATGCCATGATGCCCTGCTGAAGAAGAGAGATGATAAATACGCCGATTACAGTACCGCCGATGGAAGCAAGTCCACCAACCATGGATGTACCACCCATAACGCAGCCTGCAATAGCCTCATTGTTGTACTGATCGCCATAACCAGGCTGAACAGTTGTGTATGTAGCTACAAAGAAGAGTGCTCCAATACCTACCAGGAATCCGCAGATCACATAAGCAAGCATTTCCCATTTCTTTGTGTTAACACCGGAAAGGCGGACAGCCTCTTTGTTGGAACCAAGGCAGAGGATGTAACGTCCCGGTTTTGTGTTGTAAAGAACGATACCGCAGATAACTGCCATTCCCAGGAAGATAATGATTCCTACAGGGAAGCCGTTTACGGAAACGATATTACGGAACCAGCCGTTTGCATCGCTGGCTGCCGGCCAGCTTACAGACTGTGTTTTTGTGAATACAGAAGCAATACCTTTTGCAATGTTCATGGATGCCATGGAAATAATGAATGGTGGCACTGACATGTAAGAAACCATCCAGCCATTGAAAATACCAAAGCAGAGACCGATCAGAATGCAAAGGATCATGGCAACTGCACAGGGAACCTTGTAAGATGTCATGCAGTAACCGGATACCAGTGCACAGCAGAACATTACAGGTCCGATGGAGAAATCAATTCCTCCTGTAGCGATTACGAATGTAACGCCAAGTGACAAGAAGCCCAGGAAGTACACATAGTTCAAAGTAGACTTGATACTATCAACAGCCGGAAACTTGTTTCCAAGAACTACTTTAAAAACCAGGAACATAAGAATCAGAACACAGACAAGAAGTATTCTGTTCAATCCGAGCTTCTTAACGATTGGATTTTGTTTTAAGTTTTCCAATTTTTACCCTCCTCACGTTTTGCACGTATCTTGTGTTTTCTTGGTTATTATAATACCGTCAAAAATCAATAATTGTAATAGAATATCTTTCAAAAAAAGGTTAAATATTTACTGTATGGTAAATATTTAACCCTTTTCTTTGTGCATTTATGACTATTTACGGTGTAAGATCACCATATGTTTTTAACGTATTAAACGGGAAAAGCAGTTTTTCGATCTCACTGGTATACATATTGTCAGGAGTCACCAGCTGGCACCCGGAATTAATATTCTTCTTATAGTCTTCTCCACGCAGCATCTTAACAGTTTCCCGAACACCCACATACCCCATTTTAAATGCCTTCTGTACAACGATTCCCTGGAAGATTCCGTGTTCCATCAGCTGGACGGCCTCCTGTGAGCTGTCTACTCCCACCACCCTGATCCGATTCTCTGCTTTTGCTGCCTTTACTGCTCTTGCAGCACCTACAGAGGAATATTCATTCATTCCCGCGATCATCTTGAGATCCGGATATTTTTTCATCAGCTCTTTTGTAAGCTCATAGGACTTGTCATACTGAGAATCACAGTATACCACATCTACGATATTATCCTTCAGACTGCCAAGTCCTGTCCGGAAACCTTTTTCTCTTTCAACTGCTGTAGATACACCCTTTACATGTGAAACGATCGCAATCTGATCATCCGTTCCCACAAGATCCTTCGCAAACCTGCCAAGGATCTGTCCCGCTTCCAGATTATCGGTCGCAACGGTAAGATCCTGGACCTCTTCCTGTGTGTAGGAATCAATAAATGCGATATGTATTCCCTGTTCCTTTGCCTTCTTCAAAAGCTGGTCGGATTCAGTGAAGCTGGACGGCGAGATCAGGATCGCGTCCGGTTTTTCTTCTATTGCCCTTTCGATCAGCTTGTTCTGCCCAGCCACATCATTCTCTTCCTCAGGTGCCCATACGCGGATATCTGCATTATATTCCTTTGCAGCCATCTCCGCCCCCTGGATCAGTGATGTCCAGAAATCATTGGTACCGTCCACAACCTTCGGAATATAGATCAGCGATAGTTTTCTCTCTTCTTTTACCTGTTTATAATAGACTATTCCGGCTACAAGCCCCGCCACAAGGCAGATGACCACTCCTAAAGTCAGGAGTTTTCTATGTTTTTTCATATTGATTCCTCCTGTATTCCCGGAATGGTGATCGTGGCAGTGGTTCCGACACCTTTTTCACTTTCATAGGTGATCCCGTAATTTTCTCCATAATAAAGCTTCAGACGTTTCTGTACATTGTAAACCCCCACACCATTGGAATGATAATTCACCTTATGCTTATCATAAATATGTGACAATGTTTCCTCATCCATACCTACACCGTTGTCGATCACCTGAAGAACTGCATTTCCGTCCTTCATAAAGCCTTTTACCTGCAAAAGTCCCTTACTCTCTTTATATTTCAGTCCATGATAGATGGCATTTTCAATGATCGGCTGGAGAACCAGCTTGATCAGAGGGATATTTAATATAGAAGGTTCTACATCGATCTCGAATTCCAGCTTGTCCTTGTAACGCATCTTCTGGATCGTAAGATAACCCTTGGCATACTCCACTTCCCTTGCAAGAGGAACCACTTCATCTTCATTACTGATGCTCTGACGAAGAAGACGCGCCAGGGATGCTGTCATCAGAACAACCTCTTCGTACTTTCTGCCCTCTGCCATCCAGATGATCGAATCCAGGGTATTGTAGAGAAAATGAGGATTGATCTGGGACTGAAGGGCCTTAAGCTCACTTTTTCTCTTTGCTTCCTGTTCCTTCACGTTCTGCTCCATAAGATCCTGTATCCTATGTGTCATCACATTGAAAGATTTCGTCAGGCTTCCAATCTCATTCTCTGAATCGATCTCCACATCTGCTCCGTCAAAATGCCCTTCCTGTACTCTGGACATGGAATCTCTGAGACGCTGAAGAGGATATGTAAGACTCTTTGCCAGAAATCTGGAAAAAAGCAGTGCCACGATCATCAGAAGTGCGGAAATAAGCACATAAATACTCTGTGCCTGATTGCTTTTGCGCAGAAGCTCGCTGACGCTCATACAGCCCACAACGGTCCATCCGGTTTTATTTGATCTGGAAATGGAATACAGCTTTCCTCTGTTTCCCTTTTCGGTACGTACCGTATCTTCTTTTGATTTCACGATCAGGTCGATATTCTCAGTCTGCAATTCATTGTAAAGCTGCTGCTGTTGGGGATGGTATACAATATTTCCGCTTTCATCCAGAATGAATGCGTATCCCTTTTTCCCGATCGTATTCTGATCACAAAGTTCACTGATGGCACTGTAATTCAGATCAATAAAAAAGACTCCCTCTTTCTCACCACTGTTGGAAAAATTACGGATTCCCCTGCTTAAAGTGATCACCCACGGACGCTCTCCGCTGATGATGTGCTGTACATGAGAAGATGTAAGAAGCGGGCCTTCCGGCTTCTGTAAAGCTTCCAGATACCACTCCTGGGTGGAAAGCTTCAGATCCGGATTCACAGACTGTTTGCCTTCGTTGATCAGCTTCCGTCCATTACTTCCAATGATCCCAAGATTTCGGATATCACTTCGTCCATCCAGAATAGTCTTGAACTGATTGATCAGACGCTCTCTTGTTCCATTGTCCACATTTTCACCAAAAAGATATTGCTGTACATCCTCGTTACTGGAGATCATATAGGCTATATTTTCCATGTAATCAATATAGGAATCAATATTCTGATTCATCTGCTGCACGATATTCTGGGTGTAGACAGCAGAATTTTCAAAAATAGAATTGCGGGTATATCTCATGGAAACACCTGTTATGACCAGCACCGCACTTAAAAGCAGCACCGTCACTACCGCAAAGATCGCACTCTGGATACTCTTAAATTTTCCTATGATCTTTGCCGCAAACCGGATATCTCTCATTTACGTTTCTCCCTTGCATATTCTGTTGGTGTGCAGCCGGTCATTTTTTTGAAGGAGATCCCAAAATAATGGGGATCTGCAAATCCGACTTTCTCGGCAATTTCATAATTCTTCATAGTTGTATTCTCCAGAAGTTCCTTCGCCTTCTCCATACGGGTACGGATCAGAACCTCTGTAAAAGTCTCTCCCGTAAGATCCTTAAAGATCGTACTGAAATAGCTTGTACTGATATTCAGATAGGAACAGATACTGTTCAGGCTTAAATCCGGATCCATATAATTCTTCTGGATATAATCCAGGGCAAGTCTGGCCTGACGCTGTCCGCTGGAGCTGTTTGCATCGGAAAGTGTCTGGAAAATCTCTCCGATATGATTCCTGACCAGTTCAACAGCACTGTCAAAAGAATTCTGCTCCGTAACCTGCTGCAGAAGTGCTTCTCTTTTGGAAAAAAGCCTGTTGTCCGGAACCATATCCTCACAGGTCTCATCTGCTGCACGGATGATCTGCTGAAGATACACGCAGGCACGACTCTTATCCACCCGCGCTTCCTTGATCTCAGAAGAGATCTGTTCCAGAATATGCTCTGCGTTTTCCTTTTTACCCGCTTTCAGAGCAGCTGGCAGCTTCTCTACATAAGCTTTAATGGAAAGATTTTTTTCCTCCGGCTGTTCTTCCATATCAATAAGAAGGCTTCCTCCAAGAAGATAACGATATTCAATAGCTTTCTCTGCAAGTTCATGGGATGCACGAAGCTCCTGCTGAGTTCTGGCCCAGCTTCCCACACCGATAGAAATATCCAGCGACATCAGTTCCTTCAGCTTATCCTGGATCGTCCTGCAGATCTCCATGATCTTCTGTTCAAACTCTCTGGTACGGTTTCCCATGAAAAGAGCACCAACCTTGTTATTTCCGGCCTGATATGCCACTCCTGCTTTTTCTTTGCTGATGATCTCATCACTGATATTAAAAAGGACAAAAGACATCAGTGCACTCTCCTGGCGTTTCTCCACAGTAAGCTGACTGCCGTCCGAATACAGATCCAGATCAAAAACAGCCACACGATAGCATGCTGCCTCAAGATCGATTCCCAGTGCAGCAAGCTCTTCCAGACTTTCCTGCCGTGTCTTGATATTATCCACAAAGCCCTGCAGCGCTCTGGAACGGATCACAATGGCGTTTTTCTGATAATTCTCGGAAGTTTGTGTCAGACGTTCCAGCTTCTCTTTTTCTTTTCTTTGCTGGTCCACCTTCTCTTTCATTTTTCCGATAACATTTCTGAGTTCCATGGCTGTCACCGGCTTCAGCATATATTCACTGACACCATACTGGATTGCCTTCTTGGCATACTCGAATTCTCCGAATCCGCTGAAGATCACGATCACGATGTCCGGATAATTATCATGGAGAAAACGGCTCAGTTCCATACCATCCATATATGGCATAAGGATATCTGTAAGCACGATATCCACCGGATGGTTCTGTACAAATTCCGCTGCTGCTTTCCCGTTATCACAGTCTCCTACCAGCTCACAGTCCATTGCTTTCCAGTCAATATTCTCCCGGATCGCATCTCGAACAAGTATCTCATCATCTACCAGTAAAATACGATACATAATTTCTGTTGTCCCCCTCTGATCAGTTTCTGTTGTTTTTATTGCACATCCCCCTGACAGATCCTTCCCCCCGTCTCTGTCATTTTCATTGGTAAGATTACTGTCCTTTCTGTGAACAATAACTGTTAATTCTTTTTATATGTTAACATGTTTGGTTAAAATTTACAACGGAGTTTCTTAGTCCAAATTAAATATAAAGAAATCCCGCATCCAACATATGGGATACGGGATTTTCCTGCATATTTTTATTATTTTACGATAACGCCATCCTCATCCCAGAGGTCATGCCAGTCATTTGCACCATGCCACAGGAATACCTGGCCTTTTACAAGACGGTTGCCTTTTTCCAGAGTTGCGATGGTTGCCATTTCCTCATCTGTAAGTGGATCCTCTGTGACACATTTCAGGTTGCTTGCATAGTTGTGGACAGAGAACGGAATGGAGATCTCGCCTCTCTGATGTGCCCACTTCAGAGCGATCAGAGCCGGGTGAACCCCATGTGCTTTTGCGATTGCCTGCATTTCCGGTACTTCCAGATCTGCAACATCCTCCGGGCAGATATCTCTCTCCGGTCTGCGCGGGGAACCGATCGGCATGTAACCTACCGGCTGGATGTTATGTGCTACCAGATAATCATAAAGCTCCTGCTGCTGGAAACATACGTGAAGCTCAAGCTCACAGGTTGCAGGTTTGATCTTCATAAGCGGAAGAACTGCCTCAAGCTTCGGAATGGTCATATTGGAAATACCAATGTAACGGATCTTTCCTTTTTCTACCAACGCCTCACACTGGCGGTATGTATCCATAAACTCCTCCACACTGAAGGGTTTGGAATCCGGATTTCTGGAATCTACATCACATCCCGGTGCATGATAGTTCGGGAATGGCCAGTGGATGTAGTACATGTCCACATAGTCACACTGAAGGTCTTTGATGCTCTTGTCACAGGCTTCCTCAACTCTTCTGTGCATGTCGTTCCACACTTTTGTCATGATGAAGAGATCTTTACGTTCTACAACACCTTCGTCAAAAGCGTCCTTGAATACCTGGCCGATCTCATGCTCGTTTCCGTAACATGCGGCACAGTCAAACATACGGTAACCACTGCGGATCGCGCCTGCAACAGCTGCAGATACATCCTCTGCGGATACACGGTCGGAACCGAATGTTCCCATTCCGACACACGGAACCTGCTCGCCGGAAGGAAGTGTCACTTTCGGCACAATTGCCGGATTGATAACTTCTGCCATCTTTACATCTCCTTTTTTATAAAAATTTTTTTATTATAAGCTTATCTTATAAACGCCTGATCTCGATCTTCGGAAGAAGAGCCTCCATATCCTCCATCACAAAGAAGCCCGTTTCTTCGCGCATGGCTGCCGCCGCTGAGATCGCACTGGCTCTTTGCAGAGTCTCTTCCAGGGAAAGTCCCTCACTTAATCCAAGGGCAAAACCTGCGATCATGGAATCTCCGCAGCCTACGGTATTTACCGCATCGATCTTCGGAACCACCGCACGGAAAATCCCTTCCTCTCCGACTGCCAGGGAACCATCTGCTCCAAGCGAGACCGCCACGATCTCCACACCACCGGCATGGATGGCTTTCGCTGCTTCAATGATCTCGTTGATATCGTCACAATGCTTGCCTGTCAGCATACGGATTTCATCAATGTTAGGCTTGATCAGTGTCGGTGCTGCCTTGATTCCCTCTTCCAGAAGCTTGCCGCTGGTATCCAGGATCACCGGTTTTCCGGCGTCTTTCACAATCTTCACAAGGCGCTGGTAGGCACTTCCGTCAAGTCCCTTCGGCACGCTGCCGGACATCGCCACAACAGAAGCATCTTTTACAAGCTGGCGGAATTTTTTCTCAAAGCCCTCAAAATCTGCCTCTGTCAGTGTAAATCCCGGCTCCAGGAATTCGGTCTGTACATGATTCACCTCATCCCAGATGTTGATACAGGAGCGGCTCTCCGCCTCTACATGGTAAAAAGCACTCTTAATGCCAAAAGGCTTCAGGGCAGCTTCTATATAATTGCCTGCGTGGCCGCCTACAAAGCCGGTGGCAACCACTTCAGCACCGTAAATGGACGCCGGCTTGGAAACATTCAGTCCCTTTCCGCCGGGAACGTAGGTACATTCACGCACACGGTTCACTTCGCCCACTTTAAAATCATCCACTACATAACGCTTGTCAATGGCAGCGTTTAAGGTTACTGTCAGGATCATATCAGTCTTCCTCATTGGAAAGAAGGATCTTTCCTTTTACAAGGCCCGGCGTCTTGAACAGCTGGAAGGCCTCCTGTGCCTGGCTCATCGGGATTTTCTTATAGATGAAGCCCGGGTCAAACTTCAGCTGGCCAGTTGCAAAATAATGCGCCGTCAGCTCCCACTCACGTCCCGGATACGGGGCACTGTAGGACATCCAGGAACCGGTAAGCTTGAACTCCTTACGGTTCATGTTCTCCCACTCCTTCGGTGTAAAGGTAAGGTTTTCATGAGGAGTACCGATGAAGCATACATGTGCCTTGTTTGCTGCAAGCTCAAATGCCATATGCATGGTAGGAACCTGTCCGGCTGTCTCAAATACGAAGCCGTAGCCCTTTCCACCTGTAATGGCCATGGCTTTTTCCATATATCCCTCTTCCTTTGTGTTGATGATCTCATCTGCGCCGAGACGCTTTGCAAGAGCAAGTCTCTCATCGCTGATATCAAAGACCACTACCTTTTTGGAGCCGAAGATCTTTGTCCACTGCATGGTGAACATACCAACCGTACCGCCGCCAAGGATCGCCACATACTCACCGCCGTGGTAATCGTTCTGGAATACACCGTGGATAGCTACGGTTGCAGGCTCAAACATGGCTCCCTGCTCATATGGAACATTGTCTGCGAATGGTACTGCATTCTGCTCAGGAACCACTACATAATCTGCGTTTGCTCCCTGCTCTCTGGAACCGATGAAGCTGTAATGCTTGCAGAGAGAGAAATTACCCTTCTGACAGTCGTCACATTTCATACAGGGAAGAAGTGGTGCACCGGATACACGGTCGCCGACCTTCACCTTGGTAACGCCTTCTCCCACTTCCACCACATCGCCAGAAAATTCATGTCCAAGCACGATGGGATAAAAATGTACGCCGTGATTTAATACACGCGGGATATCAGATCCGCAGATCCCGGAATATCTTACCTTGATCTTCACATGGCCCGGTGTTACCTGAGGTTCTTCCACTTCCTGATATTGAACATCCTCATTTGCTACTACTACTGCTGCTTTCATGATCACTTTTCCTCCTCATTTCTCATCATAGGTTCAAGAGATTTATAGAGATTTAAATAGGTTTTATAGGTTTTCTCATAAACGTCCCGGTTTTCCGGGTTCGGTTCATGTCTTCTTGTTTCCTTTACCGTAAGACGGATGGCCTCATCATAATCCTGATACATTCCAACACCAACACCTGCCAGAATCGCTGCACCAAGTGTTGTTGCCGTATCAGAGGACGGCACTACGATGGGTTTTCCTGTGATATCGGATTTGATCTGTGTCCAGAGAAGAGAATTTGCAGAGCCTCCCATTGCACGGAGAACTTCCACATCTGCTCCTGCTTCCTTTGCCACCTCAAGGTTGTGTTTCAGCGAAAGTGCTACGCCTTCCATACAGGCACGTACCATATGTCCCTTGGTCTTGGCAAAATCCAGTCCGTAGAATACGCCCTTCGCATTAGGATTCCAGATCGGGGAACGCTCACCGGACATATATGGAAGAAATACCACTCCGTCACTGCCTGGTGCGACCTTTTCCGCGATCTCATTGAGCTGGTTCAGAGAAGAGCCTTTTTCCCCTGCTACAGAGCGCTCATAATCTGCAAACTCACGTTCAAACCAGCGCATGACACCACCACCTCCGGTGGTTCCTCCCTGAAGGAGCCACTGTCCCGGAACCACGTGATAGCCAAGGATCAGTCTGGGATCTGCCTTGTACTCATCCATGCAGATGCTCATTCCGCCGGCCTGTCCTCCCTGCTCCTGTGTCTCACCCGGATGGATCACTCCAGCCCCCAGTGTTCCGCATGCCGCATCCAGACCACCGGCAACAACCGGTGTTCCCACAGCAAGGCCGGATTCCTCCGCCGCCTTCTCTGTAACTGTTCCCACAACATGATCACAGGCACAGATCTCAGGAAGAAATTCCATGGGAATCCCAAGCTTTCTGCACATATCCTCATCCCAGGCTGCCTTTCTCATGTCAAAGCAATGCAGGCCATAGCCCTGGGAAACATCCTGGCTCATCACACCCGTCAGCTTATATGCAATGTAGCTGTTAGACTGCAGGATCTTGTGGATCCTTTGGTACACCTCCGGGAGATTTTCTTTATACCAGAGAATCTTTGCAGTTGTGTAGGACGGCTGAAGGGAATTACCGGATACTTCAAAAATCTGCTCTGCCCCGATCTCTTCATTCATTCTGTCACAGATAGACTGTGCTCTGGTATCCATCCAGATCGGAGTGTTTGTCAGTACATTTCCGTCCTTATCCATGGCAATGGCTGACCAGCTCTGGCCGTCAATACCGATGCCTGCGATCTCCTCAGGTGCTATCCCCGCTTTTTGGATGGCCTTCTTTACCGCCTGACAGACAGCACTCCACCATTCTTCCGGATTCTGTTCTGCCCAGCCCTCCTTCGGATAGTAAACCGGATAATCGCCGTTGGCCGCAGCTACAACCGTTCCCGATTTTTCAAAAACCGCAACCTTACAGGCACTGGTGCCGATATCAATACCTAATAAATATGGTTTCATTATAGATTCTCCTTCTCGTCCAGCACACGGACGGATTTTCCCATGATGATCTCTGCGCCAAGCTTCTCCGTGATCGGTTCTGTTTCTTCACTTGCAGCCCCTTCCAGCCGTTTCAGCATGATTCCCGCCACTTCTCCGGCAATCCCCTGTGTAGGCTGTGCCACAATGGTAAGCTTGGGATTGCATGCTCTGGCAAACTGCAGATTGTCAAAACCGATCATAGACAGCTGTTCCGGGATCTTAAGACCCAGCTCATTCATCCCGATCACCGCCCCCATGGTCATCTCATAGTTGGTAACAAACACAGCCGTCATATCCGGATTGTCCGCAACAAGCTTCTCAATTCCCTGCACACCGCCCTGAATGGTATAATCGCCGTGATAGATCAGAGATTCCCGTACCGGTATATTTTCTTTTTCGTATGCATTGCGGTACCCCTGGAGACGTTCCTGAGCTGTGGAAATTTCCTCCGGTCCGCCAATGATCCCGATCTTACGGTGTCCTGCCTGAAAAAAAACTCTCATTGCGTCCTCAGCCGCCTTCTCGTTGTCTACAAGAACACTGTCACAGGAAAGCTCCCGGATCCTGCGGTCAATGAGTACGATGGGCTTTCCGGTTTTCTGAAATTTTTTCAGATGATTGCCTTCCGCATCCACCGGCATGCTGATGATCCCGTCCACACGCTTCCGGCTTAAAAACTCCACTGCATCCCGCTCCAGCTTCTTATCAGTACGGCAGTCACAGACAATAGTCGCATATCCGTGACTCCTTAAGACATCCTCCATTCCTGTGATGATCTCCGCGCAAAAGGTATTGTTAAGCTCCGGGATCACCACGCCGATGGTCTTGGTAGCATTGGTCTTAAGCCCTCTGGCCACCTCATTGACCTCATAATGCAGCTCCTGAATGGCCTCCTCGATCTTTATTCTGTTTTTTTCTCTTACGTTTCCGCCGTTAAAATAAGAAGAAATCGTTGCGAGCCCAAGTCCGGTCCGCCTGGCAATATCTTTCATGGTTGCTGCCATACTGATCACTCCGTTTCTGTTTTTTTACAGAAGATCATTCTGCCTTTCCATCACAGCCGCAAACCTTCATACGCGCCTCAACCAGCTCCTTCACTGCCTGGATTGCTTTCTTTCCGTAGGCCTTCGGGTCGATGGTGTTCTCATTCTCTGCAAAGGTCTCCTTCACTGCCCTGGAATATGCGGCACGAAGCTCTGTTGCAAAGTTAACCTTGCAGATACCACGTTTTACACAGTCGCTGACATCCTCATCACTGAGTCCGGATGCCCCGTGAAGAACAAGGGGGATATCTACGACTTCGCGGATCTCGCTCAAGCGTTCCTTGTCAAGAACCGGTGTTCCCACATAGAAACCATGTGCGGTTCCGATGGCAACTGCCAGGGAAGTAACACCTGTACGCTCCACGAATTCCTTCGCCTCCTGCGGGTCGGTGTTAGTGTCTGCCTCAGCCTCAAGATCATCCTCTTTACCACCGACTTTACCGAGCTCAGCCTCACATGGGATATCCAAGGCTGCTGCCACATCCGCAACTCTCCTGGTCTCTCTGATATTATCCTCAAAATCCAGCTTGGAACCATCGATCATCACAGAGGTATAGCCTGCATGCATTGCCTGCATCGCAAGCTCAAAGCTGCTGCCGTGGTCAAGATGAAGGCATACCGGAACGGAAGCCTTAGCTGCCTCTGCTGCTACGATCGCAGCGTAAGTCTCAACCGTACCATATTTAACAGTAGAAGGTGTTGTCTGAATCATAACCGGTGCTTTCAGCTCCTCAGCTGCCTGGATGATTGCCTTCACCATCTCCATATTCTCTGCGTTGAATGCTCCTACTGCATATCCGCCCTTCTGTGCCTTTAACAGCATTTCCTTCGATGTAACCAGTGGCATAATCTTCTCCTCCTTGGAATCATTGTATTTGTTTTGTATTATTTCCTCATTTGGTTCAGAAACCGAAACGTTTCCGTTTGAGTTCATCATAGCGCTCCACAGGGTTTCTGTCAACCATAAAATTTTCATCATTTACAGGAAAATATTCCCTTGAAAAGAAGACCAAATACCGTTAGATTAATTAATAAGAGTTTTAAAGCCTGTGGCCGGGCAGGTCTGTCTGATACTACCGGCGTCATAACAGTTTCGGAAATCCATGTATCCTGTCCTGATCACCTGAGCCTGATGCTGTAATTTCCGAAATGCTGTAAGTACACAATGATCTTAGGAGGATATAAACTATGTTAAAAGGAATTCCAGAAATCTTATCACCAGAATTACTGAAGGTTTTATGTGAGATGGGACACAGTGACCGTCTTGTTATCGCTGACGGAAACTTCCCTGTAGAATCCATGGGAAAAAATGCCATCACCATCCGCTGTGACGGACATGGCGTTCCGGAGATCCTGGATGCCATCCTGAAGCTCTTCCCGCTGGATACTTATGTAGAGCATCCGGTAAACCTGATGGAAGTAATGCCTGGTGATAATGTGGAGACACCGATCTGGGATACATATAAAGAAATCGTTTCCAAGCATGACGAGCGTGGCGAAAAAGCCGTCGGAAACATCGAGCGTTTCGCATTCTATGACGAAGCAAAAACTGCATACTGCATCATCTCCACAAGTGAGAAAGCACTTTATGCCAACATCATGCTTCAGAAAGGCGTTGTGATCAACAACGACTGATCTTTCTTTTGAACTGCATGATATAATCATATATAATACACATATTCAACCAAAACATAAAACGCCCGGATCTGGAATGTTTCAAGCCAGATCCGGGCGTTTTATATTTTAACACTTTTATCTCTTTGCTGCTTTTGCGGCGTATCCTCCGCAGAGTACTTTTCCACCGGAGGTTTTTATCCCTGCACGCACCGCATAGTAATACGTTGTTCCCTTTTTTGCGGTCTTATCCTCAAAGGAGGAGCTGCTGCCTCCGGAAACTGTACTGATCTTTTTCCATGAACCCTTTCCGGTCTTACGGTAGATCTGATAGCAATCTGCTTTCTTCTGCGCTTTCCAGCAGATCTTCAGCCCCCTGGAGGTCTTCCTGACACTGGATATCTTCTGAAGTTCCGGATAGGACAGGATATAGCTGCTTGCCTGATATCCTCCGAAAACTTTTTTCCCGTCTACATTCTTATAGGGCCTCACAGCATAAGCGTAGGAGGTGATTCCCTCAATCTTCGTGTCCTGCCAGGACAATACTTTGTTGTTCACGGTTCCGATCCGAACCCAGCTTTTCCCCTGGAGCTTCCGGTAGATATGATAGCCACTGGCTCCGGAAACCTTCTTCCAGGATACCCTGTTACATGGTCCGCTGACAGCTTCAGCCACTGCACGGGCCTTCCCCAGCTCCGCTTTTGCTGAGAACGGCGAAGATACGGCTCCATAAACAGTCTTCTTTCCGGAACGTACATAAGAAGCCCGGATCCGATACGTATAAGTGCTTCCTGTTTTCACTGCAGTATCCTGCCAGGTCACTACATCTGCTGTCACGGTTGCCATTTTTTTTGAATTTCCGCTTTCATCCCAGCGATAGATAGCATAACGATTGCAGCCGGGAACTGCTTTCCAGGAGATCCGTATCCTGTTAAATGCCTTGGAAACCAGTTTTACACCTGTGGTCTGACGAAGCTTCACCGTAACCTTACAGGTAGCTCGGATTCCCCTGGCATTTTTTCCGTAGCAGGTTATGGTTGCTGTTCCCGGATTTTTTGCAGTAACAACGCCGCTGCCATTTACAGCAGCCACACTGGTATCTGAGCTTTCCCAGACAATGCCGGAAGCATCCATCTCGGATCTGGTAGCCGAAGCATTCAGTGTTTTCTGATCTCCGGAATACAGACTTATCTCAGACGAAGAAAGCTGCATCCTGGCCGCACTGCTCAGAGTCCTGGTATGCACCTTGATCCTCGGAGTTACCGATGGATTAAATTCAACTGCATCCATCCAGGTATCCTCCGCATTATATCGCAGAAAGCTCTGACCGGATACGATAGACGGAGAAAAGCTGCACCAGCCATAACTGACCTCTGCCTCCACACAGTATTTTATATATGTGCTTCCTGCATTTGTCACCACAATAGAATACAGACTGTTCTGGCTGAGCAGAACCTCTGGGATCTGAAAGGTCATAACCCCAGCCATCGGCTGACTGCAGGAAACCGGTGTGGAATATGCCGGTGTTCCACTGGTAGGATCACTGGCATCCTTCAGATTTGTGTATACCTGCACAGTATAGGAATTATTGGCAGACATGGAGCTAAGAGTCACCTCGCCAAGCGATTCCGCTTTTCCGTTTCCTGCACTGGCACGAAAAACCGTGGACAGCTGTTCTCCCGCATACATGCGGATGGAGCCAAGCCCTGACGTTCCGTCATAAAAATAATTGTTGCTATATTTCGGTGTATTGACAGCCGTAGCCGCAACCAGCTCACTGACAGACTTATCCTCATAAGACATATAAAAATATCCGGATTTTCCCCAGCCTGTACCCCAGCTGTTCTTAACGATCCAGGCTCCGTCTCCCTTTACCTTGGAAGATGCCCGGAAATTCTTCGCAGAATAATTGTCATCCCACCCCACCACTGTAACTACATGATTCACGTTCTTGGTGCTGGTAGGATAGGAATAGGCCGCTGTACTTGCATTGTAATAGGCATTCTGTGCATTATACATCACAGTGACCGAATTATTTGCAACCAGAAGCTTCTTCATGGCATTTACGGAATAATCGGAAAAATAGGCATTTTTCAGATAAGCAGCTGCATTGTACGCCTTGGATGCCGCCGGAGTCACACCGGTTTTCTGTGTATGCGTGGAATCTGTTGCCAGCGGCACATCCCCTTCTGTTGTCATTCCGGACCAGGTGCTCAGAAACATGGAAGCCAGAAGATCATTTCCGCCCTCATGATAATCTGCGTTTCCTTTATCATCTGTCCCCATATGCTTATTGACATCCCCGTAGGTATTTCCAAGCGGGTCATTCTTTCTGTTTGCAAAAAAATACGCCAAATGCTCTTCCGACAGATCATAAGTCCCAATGCCCTGGGTCAGAAACGAAGTTTCCAGAAGAGAGGCCATTCCAAATGCCCAGCACATACCGTAGGGCTCCTGATTCTTTACGGAAGTGACATATCCCTGATCCGCTGCATTATAATAGGACGGATAGGCCGCAGCTCTTCCCATCGGTACCTCATCCACATCATTTCCGATCTCCACGGCGGTGGAATAAGAGGTCAGATTATCAAAGGGTGCCAGCTGTTCCTGCTCCTCTTCCTCCGTAAGCGGACGGCCCTTGATATATTCGATGCCGGACTCACCACTGTCTGAGGCATCCCCGAAGCTCTCCTCACCGTCACCAAAGGTATCCTCCTGGGAATCAGAGGACGATCCTTCTGATGTTTCGGGAGTCTCTGTATCCTCCTCGGAGCTCTGCAAGGCTATATCCTCGGTATCCCCGTCGGCTGCCTCTGCAATATCCTCTGTCTGTTCATCCGGGATACCGGTATTCCCTGCGGTATTCCCTTCTGCAGTCTCCGTCGTATCCTCTGCTTCCGCTGACTGCGTCTGTGTATCTTCTGACCATTCTTCATTGAATCCTTCCGCAGAATCACTGAAACCTTCCACATCGGCTGCCATGACCGGAATCTGGCTGCCCGCAACTGCCACACACAGAAGAAGCGGCAGTAATTTCTTCCTAACAAGCTGTAATCTCTTCACAAAATTCTCCATTTTTCTTATATTGATCTGGTTTATCTGTTAACGTTTCTTCAAATGATAACCCAGAATTCCGATTACTGCAAGTACTGTTGCGATCCCGATCCAGATAAACGGACTTTTATACCAGGAATTTTCTTCTTTAAAGGATGTCGCAGCTGTGCCATTGACCGGCTTGGTGACAGCTTCATCCGCAGATTTCCCACCTTCTGTTGTTCCATCCGCTGCAGGTGGTCCCTGGACCTCGCCTCTCTGAGCCTGAGAACTACCTGTGCTGGCCGTCCCTGCAGGTGGCCCCTGAACCTCACCTCTCTGAGCCTGAGATTCATCTGTGCTGGCCATCTCTGCAGACGCTCCCTGTCCTTCGCCATTCTGAGCCTGAGAGCTGCCTGTATTGTCCGTCTCTGCAGACGTTCCCTGTCCTTCGCCATTCTGAGCCTGAGAACTGCCTGTGCTGGCCGTCCCTGCAGACGTTCCCTGTCCTTCGCCGGCTGCGGAATCCTGCGTATCGGATGCGTCTCCCTGATTCACTGCAGAAGTCTCTTTCTCCGTGCCCCCTGCGATTCCGACCTTCGCCAGCTCCGCATCCTTTGAGGGCCGTAGCTCCTCCAGCGGCACATAACCGTATCTGCCATTATACTCTGTATATCCCCAGGTCTCACCATTCTTCTCTGTCTCCCCTTCGATATGCAGGACAGTACCATCCCTTACCGTCTTATCATTGAGCTTTTCACCTTTTCCGTCGGTGGACGGATAGATATCCACACCAACTCCACCGGAATCCACAGTCATATAATAATCTGTGGTATCTGCCGGAGCTTCCACCTTCACCACAACCGACTTGTCCGCATACACCGGAACACTCATACTCAGCACCAGCATTCCTGCCAGAAGCACACCTTTGCACCTTTTCATTACTCTTTCCTCCCTCAAAAAATCTCACTGCCATTCTATGCATAAAATCCCCTTATATTTCTCTTTTGCTTTGGCTCCGAAATATAAGAGGATCTTATCATTAGTTATATCCAGTATCTTTTTTATGCAAGCTCCCGCTCACACATATCCAGCGCAGAAGCGATCACCGCATCCATGTCATAATATTTATATTCGCCAAGACGGCCGCCGAAGATCACCTTCGGTTCCTTCTCTGCAAGCTCCCTATACTGTCCGTAAAGCGCTCCGTTCTTCTCATCATTGACCGGATAATACGGCTCATCTCCAGGCTTCCACTCGGAACTGTATTCCCGGCTGATCACCGTTTTCGGAAGATCATTACCCTCCTCATCCTTTCCGAACTCAAACCATTTATGCTCGATGATACGGGTCCATGGAGTCTCCACATCCGTATAATTCACTGCTGCATTTCCCTGGAAATTAGGTTTATCCAGTGTTTCATTCTCAAAACGCACGGAACGATACTCCAGAGTACCCAGCTTATAGTCAAAATACGCGTCGATGGCACCTGTGTAGATCACTTTCTCCGCCATTGCATCGTACTGCTCTTTTTTCTCCAGATAATCCTCATTCAGCCGTACCTCGATACCGTCCAGCAGATTGGCAACCATCTTCGAATAACCACCCACCGGGATTCCCTGGTACAACGCATTGAAATAGTTATTATCAAAGGTCAGACGCACCGGAAGCCTCTTGATGATAAAAGCAGGAAGCTCCGTACATGGACGTCCCCACTGCTTCTCCGTATAGCCCTTGATCAGCTTCTCATAAATATCCGTACCTACAAGGCTGATAGCCTGTTCCTCCAGATTCGAAGGTTCCGTGATCCCTGCAACCTGCCGCTGCTCCTCGATCTTTGCCGCAGCCTCCTCCGGAGTCACCACGCCCCACATCCGGTTAAAGGTATACATATTAAACGGAAGACTGTACAGCTCCCCGTGATAATTGGCAACCGGACTGTTGGTAAAACGATTGAAGGTGGCAAACCGGGTGATATAATCCCAGACCTTCTTATTATTGGTATGGAAAATATGTGCACCGTATTTATGCACATTGATCCCTTCCACCTTCTCTGTATATACATTTCCCGCAATATGCGGGCGCTTGTCGATCACAAGCACTGACTTCCCGGCACGCTTCGCCTCCTGTGCAAAAACCGCACCGTAAAGACCGGCACCTACGATAAGATAATCGTACATTGATTTCATTCTCCCTGTTCTTTCATTGATGCTGTTATTTTAACACCGGAAAAGGGTAGCTGGCAAGAAGCCACTGTAAAATCCCGGTAAATCTTATGTAAGAATGTTATCAAACAGATCTCCGCAAGCTGCAAAAATGATAAAATATCAGATATCCGCTTCTCAAACACCAAAATGTATGATACCCTGTAACTGGATCAGATAATAAACTACTCTGATCACATAAACAGATCGAATGTGGTGAAACCTATGGGTACAAAGGATACCATCACCAAAGATTACATGGCTGACAACCGCGTTTTTGCGGATGTGTTCAACCATATGCTGTACAAAGGAAAAAACATCATAGACCCTAACACTCTTCATCCACTGGATACCACAGCTCTCGCTGTCCCATACGGATCCGGCACTTCAGAAGTTCCTGTCCAGAAATTCCGGGACGAATTCAAATCTCTTAATGTTATGCACGATGATTCAAGGATTTATCTTCTCCTGGGGATTGAAAATCAATCGGAAACACACTACGCAATGCCGGTCAAAAACATGGTCTATGATGCATTAGAATACGCAGGGCAGGTAGAAAATTCCGCCAGATCACACAGAGAAGCAAAGCAATGGCCTTCTACATCCGGAGAATATCTCACCGGCTTCTACAAGGATGACCGGCTCATCCCGGTCATAACCACGGTCGTGTACTTCGGTTCCGACACCTGGAACGCTCCCAGGAGCCTCCACGAAATGCTCTCTGTCCAGGACCCCGAAATTCTTTCCATGGTCCCGGATTACCGGATCAATCTCTTCTCACCTGCCGAGATAAAGGATGAAGAACTTGACAAACTCCAGAGCAATCTCAAAGAAGTCATGCTCTTCATCAAATATTCCAAAGATAAACGGAAGCTCCAGGAGCTTACATCACAGAGTCCCGGCTTCCGATCACTCGAGCTCAAAGCAGCCCGGGTCATTGACTCCATAACAGGTATCAACTTACGTTTCACAGAAACAGAAGGGAGGGTTAATATGTGTCAGGCTGTTCAGGAAATGTGCGATGATGCACGTGCCGAAGGCCATCAGGAACAAGCTATGCTGACAGCACAGCGTATGCTTCAGGATCCAAGATTCTCTCCTGAAGACATCTCCAGATTTTCAGGCCTTTCTCTTGAGGACGTGCTGAAATTACAGAAGAAATAGTTCGTATTGGAAATGCTCAGATCCTTTGTGGGGGATCTGAGCATTTTGCTATTCTTCTGACCAAGGCAGAAGCCGATTATTATCTATTACCCTAAATCAGCTTTTTTTGTAATTTTACAATTGTGTATGTCAAAAACAAACTTATCAAAATACAAAAAACATAATTTTGAAAATAAAATGTCTTTATCCCTATAACATTCATAAGTGCTCTAATTGCAACATGAGTCAAATATAATTCATAAGACATTTTTCCAAACTGCTCCAATATCTTTACAATTCTTTTAGGCATCTTTCGCATACTTACAGCAATACAATACAGCAAAAAAATCCCCCAAAAACACATCAAAATCCTAAATCCTAGTTTTGACACAACTATTTTGGTTACCGGTAAAAAGCCGCACAGCATTATCATTACTCCAAATAAAATTCCCATTTTATCTATATTATTAATACAAGCATTCTGGTAAACTTTTTTTCCACACCAACACCCTATGAAAAAAACAAGAAATCTTCCCAATAGAATTTCTATATTTAAATTCAATACAGGAGCTACAATTCTCGGTAAAAATTGAATAACTAAAGCTATAATAAGAAGAATTAACAGTTGCCCCCAATCTGACCACTTTACATGCAATATCTTATAAACAAATGGATAAATTAAATATGCAAAAACAATAAATAACACATACCAAAAGGTTCTTGTCCCTTGTGTAAAAAATGTAACAAAGCCAAAATCAAATGCAAACATCTTGACACCTTTTTGCATGATAATAAGATCAATCACAATCCAATATGGAATAGCAACCATAAGATAAGCTGGCAAAATTCTCTTTATTCTCTTCTGAAAAAAATGCAAAATATTGGAATCTTTTGACATCGAAAAATATAATCCAACGCCGGACAGAAAAACAAAGAACTCAACTCCAACACTACCAATGAATGTGTTATACAACTTGCCTAAAAATCCCAATCCCCCTCCGGATAAATTTGAATTTGCTATATCTTCAAAAAAATGAAATATCATAATTGAAATTATCGCCACACCATAAATTGCATTACGATTTTTGCTAAATATATTCCAATTATCCTTCGAATTCATCACCGATATATTCATCACAATGTTCCTTTATTTCTTTATATATTGGGGCCATTTGCAAATGATTCTATATTCTTATATGCCTTCTATATAAAATAATAGTAACATTATCCCCATTTACTGACGGTCTCGCTTTTATACAAAAAAACTCTTATAAATCAGCAAAAAGCTCTTCTCTGTAAATTCCTTTTTCCAACATCTCTCTGAAACTATCCTTCACTGCAGCAACATCCTCTTTATAAGTCATACCATACCAAGTATCATTGGTACGAAGAACCTTTACGGATATCCTTCCTTCTGCCAGAAGTTCTCCAATAAATGTTGGAATCAAAAATTCCGCCTTTATAAGATTCTCCGGGACCACTTTTTCAAAAAAATATTGAAAACCACTTTCCAGCGTTTTCAGGAACTCCGGTGCCAATCCCCACATATTCATAGAAACAAGTGATTCTGTATCCAGCTTTACGCCGTCCGCCTCGGCACCTTCTGCATTCTTTACAATATTGGAAGTCTCCACAATCTCCGTCAGATTATTATACTCATCCATTTTGCAGATACCACGTGTCACACCACCATTATCAGACAACGTATTCTTCAACACAAAACCAGCCATGCAGGACTGGCCTCCTTTTACAAGATAATCATGAATCTCACGGAATCCTTCTTTTCCATAATAATCATCTGCATTGATCACAACAAAAGGCGTTGTCAAAACGTCCTTTGCAGCCAGAACCGCCTGTCCGGTACCCCAAGGCTTCGTACGACCTTCCGGAAGTTCTCCCGGAATATCGTTGATATCCTGGAAAACATACTCCACAGTAACAGAATGCGCCTTGCAGACCGCCTCGATCCGATTCCCGATCACATCCTTAAATTCATTTTCAATATCCTTTCGGATAATAAAAACCACCTTGTTAAAACCTGCTTCGATTGCGTCATGAATCGAATAATCCATGATGATATGGCCCTGTTCATCAACCGGCTCCAGCTGTTTGATACCACCGCCAAAACGGGAACCGATACCAGCAGCCATGATAAGTAATGTTGTTTGCATTTAATTTCCCCTCATTTCCTGATCTTAATGCAATTCTTTTTCACAGCGGTCTAATACAGCCGCAATAACCTGATCCATGTCATAATATTTATATTCACCAAGACGTCCGCCAAAAATCACATTTGTCTCAGCTTCTGCCAGCTTTTTATACTCTGCGTAAAGAGCTCCATTCTTTTCATCGTTAACAGGATAATACGGCTCATCCCCCGGCTTCCACTCAGAACTGAATTCTCGGCTGATCACTGTCTTAGGAAGATCGTTACCTTCCTCATCCTTACCAAATTCAAACCATTTATGCTCAATGATACGCGTCCATGGAGTTTCCCGATCCGTATAATTCACAGCTGCATTTCCCTGGAAATTCGGTTTATCCAGAGTTTCTGTTTCAAAACGCACGGAACGATATTCCAGTGTACCAAGCTTATAATCAAAATATGCATCGATCGGACCTGTGTAAACTACTTTTTCAGCCATCGCATCTAATTCATCTTTGTTTTCCAGATAATCTGTACTCAAACGAACCTCAATACCTTCCAGAAGATTTGCTACCATCTTCGTGTAACCTCCAACTGGGATACCCTGATACAAAGCATTAAAATAGTTATTATCAAATGTCAGACGAACCGGCAGACGTTTAATAATAAACGAAGGAAGATCCTTACAGTCACGTCCCCACTGTTTCTCGGTATAACCCTTGATCAACTTTTCATAAATGTCACGTCCGACCAGTGAAATTGCCTGCTCTTCCAGATTCTTTGGTTCTGTAATTCCAGCTTCTTTTCTCTGCTCCTCAATCTTCGCTGCAGCTTCCTCCGGTGTTACCACACCCCACATTTTATTAAATGTATACAT
>NZ_WQQD01000014.1:0-53545 GCF_018785605.1 Blautia sp. MCC270 | reverse complement strand
TTTGCAGCATACTCTGTGAGCAGCTCCTTCAGCCGGACGTCCACACCATTAATTAATACTTTTCGTCTATACTTTGGACAACATACTACATAGTATTTACAGGAATAGACGACATTGTTGTTTGATTTATATGTTGTGTTCATATTTGTATTATACTATAGTTCATTAGTTAATACAATTACTATTTTGTCCATATTCCATTACTTGCATAAATTCGATGGACGCGTCTTATATCCCCATAGTTGAAGCAGGGGGTTTTACGACGCATTGGATAAAATACTATATTCCAAAACGACACAAAAAAATCGCCGAACCCCAGTAAAATCAAAAGGTACAGCGATTTTTTTGTTTAGCAACTGTCAAAGACAGGAGTATAAAACGGTTTCTGACCAATGTCAAGCCAGAAAGATTTAAGCCCTCTTACACTGTCTGATTTGCCAGACAGAATTCTTATAATTCCGGAACCACTGTAGTCCATAGATGATTTCCTATTTTCTGGAAATCCCCCTCCAGAGACATTACAGTTACTACTGCATCCTTGTCAGGAAACGCCAGACAGAACTGACCATAATTTCCATCGGATCGATAGGAACCGGCTTCCGGATTCATTACAAACTGATATCCATATCCAAAACCGGAATAAAGATTTCCCGGACTTCCTGCCACTGAATTATCCACCAAATTGGACGTTGCCATCTTCATATACGACTCTGGCACCAGCTGTTTTCCATTATAATTTCCCTTGTGAAGAATCATCTGTCCATACCGGGTAAACTCATCAATATTCACATAAAGTCCATTAGCCGCATGCACATGCCCTTTCGGACACAAAGTCCAGTCTGGATTTCCAATTCCCAGCGGCTCAAAAAAGCGATTTCTCAAATATTCCAGAAGATTAACTCCCGCACGTTTTTCAATCGCGCAGCTGATCATATAAGTATTAAAATTGCTGTACAGCCATTCTGTTCCCGGTTTTTTTATCACTTTCGCATTCTCGAAGAAATATCGGATCCAGTCCGGAGTTGTGTAACGCTCCGGCCAGTCACAGAAAAACAGAGAGCTTTCCAAACCTGTAGTCATTGTCAGCATATTTTCCAGCGTTACATCCCCCAGATATCCTTCCGGATTCTCCGGTGCATATTCTGGAAAAATATCCACAATCTTCTCATCAAGTCGAATCAGCCCTTCATCAAGTGCGATTCCTGCCGCACAGGACACAACACCCTTGCAGGCAGACCAGGTGTTAAGGCGTGTCTTGACAGGCATTCTTTTATATTCTGCCGTTAACTGTCCTTCACGCCATATCTGCGCATACATAACATTGAGATTTTCTTTTAAAGTTTTGATAGCAAATTCATTGATCAGGTTCTGGTCTTTATTCATAAACATTAATCCTCCCACACACTTGTTTCCATCTTTACATCAGGACTTACACTTCTAAACCATCCGTAAGCCATGCATACTACAATGGCTATCAGACTGATGATTACTACCGGAAGTTTCAGGCTTCTGCAAGAATTGATAAAAATGCAGATATATGCAAACAGGCTCAAACAGCAGAGGAAATAATATTTTCCGTTAGAAATATGCATTGGTGATTTTTCCCATGCTTCTGCATGTTTTTTCGGAAGCTGGAAATAAGCATAAATCTGCAGAAATGCCAATGCTGATGCCAGAAGCATAATATTATTTACAACATCACTGATAGAAAAGTCCAGTAACACAGGTAATATTCCCATAAGATAAGTAAATGTCATCAGTTTCCAGTAAGCCCCTCTTCTGTTCTGAGCTGCCCATGATTTCGGAAGCCATCCATCTTTACAGGACTGTGCAACCGGAATACAGTTATTGGAAATTGTTGAATTAATGGATGAAGACAGTGCAAGTACCGGACCACCAATCATAAATACTGTGAAAAGTGCCGGATTTAAAATATTTTTTGCAACCAGGGTAAGCGGCTGTCCGGCTACCTGATCCAGAGGAAGCACACCACTTGCTACAATTGCAACACCGCCATATATAACCATCAGTGTCGGAATACAGTACAGAAGTGCCTTTGGAATATCTTTATGTGCCTCTTTTGCCTGTTTACCATAATTCATAATGCAGGAATATCCGTTTGTTGAATATACATACAGCATGATTGCGGAAAAGAATCCGGATGGACCATTGGAGAAAAAGTCTGGTGCTGTAAACTCAAACACCGGATTTTTCAGCTGGAGGCATCCCAGAACAATAAACAGACCAAGTGCAACAAACAGCAGGGTAACCAGAATTTTCTGTACCTTCGCCATTACATCCACACCACACAGATTGATGGCAAAGAACACACTCAGGGCTGCAATTCCAAACCATTTCGCATTAATCTGCGGCCACAGGGAATTTGCATACATACCAATTGCCACACCATAAGTCGCCAGATTGATCGTCTGTGGCAAAAATCCTACTGCATACATACCGGCAACTCGTTTGCCGGCCATATCTCCTACCAGAGAATAAAATCCTCCTCCAAGTTTCAGTGTAGATGTAATCCATGGAATTGGTGCAATCATCATAAATCCCCAGATACATGCAGCTACATATGCCAACCATGCTGACTGACCAGTCAAAAGAATTGCCGGTCCGATCAGTGTCAGAACACCCGATCCAATCGCCTGTCCTACACCGATTGTATAAAGATCACTTCGTTTCAGGTAACCTGTTTTTTCTTTTATTTCCTTTACTGTTGACGACATAAAAGCCCCCCTTTTTTATTGACTTTAATATTAATAGTGCAATTAATTCTTTTTCTGACGTCATATGAATTATTTAATGCTATATTAACATCTAGGTTTCAAGATTTCTATTGACAATATTATTAAAAATACACACTTTAATTTGTGCATTATTTACATCTTTTTTATGTTAAGAAGAATTTTTTACTCCATTATATTGTAATCAAACTTTACACCTGTTATAATTTATTATACTAATCGTACAGTACAGGAGGTTTTCATGAAAATAGAACAGTTGATCCGTGAAAAAGTATCTTTCCTTTCTGCCGGTCAGAAGAAAGTTGCCGAATATATATTACAACACCTTGATTCATTCAGTTATTCCACCCTTGCGAAACTCAGCAAGGAAATTTCCGTAAGCGAAACCACTATCATACGCCTTGCCTATTCCCTGGGATTTGAAAGTTTTTCTGAAATGCAGCGTACTGTACAGAATGATATTCTTTCCGTTCCTACGGTTATAAAAGACGATTCACTGCTGGATAGCGGAAATTTTTATCAAAACATCATTGCCAATGAACTCCATTCCATGGAAAGCTGGGCATCTCATCTGAATCAGGAAGATATGGATCAGATTGTTACCCATCTGAGCAATGCCAAAAAACGCCTCATTGTTGGTGCACGCTCTTCCTACAGTGCCGCTCTCTGGATGGGAACTCTGTTGAATCAGCTTCTTGGAAATACCAAGGTGGTTCACGAATTTTACGATTCCAATTTCGAATATCTCACAGAAGCATCCGAGGATACAGTTGTTCTTCTGATCTCTTTTGCCCGCTATACCAAATGGTCTCTGAAATATGCACAGATTGCCAAAAATCATGGTGCAAAGATACTCGCCATCACAGACAGCATTTCATCACCGGCATGGGCGCTGGCAGACCACGCTATCATTATAGAGATCAATCTCAATGAAATGGGATTTAACTCCTTCTCATGCCTCTATTGTCTGTTTGACAGTATTGTTGCAAAAATCCGCAAAACCAGGTGCAAATCCATCAGTACACGACTTCATGACCTAGAAGAACTTTATTCAGACTTTGATCTTTTTTACGAATAATAATTTCAGGGGGGGATTATCATGCAGGAAATTTTAGATATTTTTCTTGAGAAATCAAAGCAACATCATTCCAATATCATCTACGCACAGATATATAAAAATGATCTTCTAAAAGAAGAATTTAGACTTTTTCCGGTCAAAACCCGTTTAAATATATGGTCTATCAGCAAGCCTTTTGTTGCAATGGCCGCAGGTATCGCAGAACGTGAAGGACTGATCACTCTTGATGAATACATTTATCCTTGGTTTGAAAAATATTTCCCTTCCGACCCTTCTGAAAATCTGTACAAGATAAAGATCCGTGATCTTCTTACCATGTCATCCGGTCAGAAAGATCCGCTCTTTTTCTGCGATGGACCAGAGCGATACAGAGAAAAGGACTGGGTGAGATATTTCTTTCAGAATGATTCTTTTCCATATACACCCGGTACTCATTTTGTGTACAGCAATTTTTGTTCCTATATTTTATCTGTTCTTCTGGAAGAGAAATCCGGAACGGGTCTGCTGAATTATCTGCGATATCGTTTCTTTGAACCGGTTGGCATTCCGAATCCGGACTGGACCCTCTGCCCTCAGGGACATTGTATGGCAGCTAACGGACTGTATCTGACGATTGATGAATTGGCTCGTTTTGGACATCTGCTTCTGCATGAGGGTTCCCTGAACGGAAAACAGATCGTCCCAAAAAAATTCGTGATTGATGCCTGTCAGAAACATATCGATTCTTACAATCCACTGACGGAGCATCCGGATTACCAGAGCTATGGTTATGGATATTTCATATATATGGGACCTATGGAAGATACACTGATCCTGTCCGGCAATTACGGCCAATACTGCGTCGTTGATAAAAAACGTCAGATGGTATCCTGTGTCATGTCCCTGGATGGCAATGACCACAAAAAAATCCGTGATGACCTGGTGGATTCTCTTGCAGAATATTACGGTGTGAAAATTTCACATATATAAAAAAATGCCACTCCGCGGCCACATCATATGATATTCGCAATCCGCTCCGCTACTTGCTCATAAAAAAATGCCGCTCCCGCGGCCATATCATATGATATTCGCAATCCGCTAACGCTACTTGCTCATAAAAAAATGCCGCTCCGCGGCATTTTTTTATATCACTAACCAATCCTCAATCATAGCTGTATTATGTAGCAGTACTGCCTCATTTCCCTTCGTTACAAAAATCCTCTGCACAAACACATCCACAACTTCGCCTTCCCGGACGGGTTCTTCGTCAAGGCTTCTTCTGGCGCTGAGTGTGGTGTTTCCTACACGGACTTTCAGTTCCAGGCTGCTGCCGCGGAATGCGACTCGTTCTACGATGCCCTCTGTTGCGGAGCTTTTATATTTCTGCTCCTCGTTCTTCTTTGTCACTTTTACAAACTCCGGACGGACAATGGCTTTTTCGCCTCCCGGAACTTCCTCGAAGTGATTGAACACCTGGTAATCATCGATCACAGAAGTCTGCCCGAAAAATCCCGCCGTAAACGCAGTATCCGGATTCTGATAAACCTCCAGTGGAGTTCCCTTCTGCTCGATCCGTCCACGGTTGGTAATAATAATTTCATCCGCCACCTCAATAGCCTCATCCTGGTCATGGGTAACAAAAATACTGGTGATCCCCAGCTTCTCGATCATATCCTTCAGCCAGCTTCGAAGCTCCGTACGGATCTTTGCATCGATCGCCGCAAAAGGCTCATCCAGAAGGAGAAGCTGCGGATTCGGAGCCAGAGCCCGGGCAAAAGCAACTCGCTGTCTCTGACCACCGGACAGCTGACTCGGATATCTTTTCTCCAGGCCCTTCAGCCCGATCAGCTCTACCAGTTCCATAACCCTCTGCTTAATATACTTCTTGTCCGCCTTCTGCACCTTCAGGCCAAATGCAATATTATCATACACCGTCATATACCGGAAAAGAGCATAATTCTGGAACACAAATCCAATGCCTCGCGCGCTGGCAGGCACATCATTGACCACTCTTCCGTCGATGATGATCTCACCGCTGTCCGGCTGCTCCAGACCGGCGATCATACGGAGAATCGTAGTTTTTCCGCTTCCGCTGGGCCCCAGAAGACCGATCAGCTTCCCCTTTTCGATACCAAAGCTTACGTTATCAGATGCCTTGTAATCCCCATATGTTTTATTGATATTTTTTAACTCAACGTACATCGCCTTTTTCCCCCTTTCCTTTATGCTCCAGAACATTTCTTGCGATCAGAAGGACCACCGCCAGGATCACCAGGATCGAAGAAACCGCAAATGCCGGAACATACTGGAATTCGTTATAAAGAATTTCCACGTGAAGCGGAAGTGTATTTGTTTTTCCACGGAGATGTCCGGACAGTACGGACACAGCTCCAAACTCTCCCATGGCTCTGGCTGTACACAGCACAACACCATAAAGAAATGCCCACTTGATATGCGGAAATGTCACCTTGGTAAAAATCGTCCAGCCTTTTGCTCCCATCAGTGCTGCCGCCTCTTCCTCATCGGACCCTATGGATTCCAGAACCGGTATGATCTCTCTGGACACAAATGGAAATGTGACAAAGATCGTTGCCAGGACAATTCCAGGAACTGCAAACACGATCTGTATCCCTGCACTTTCAAGAACAGAATAAAGAGGACTCTGCTTTCCAAAAACTAGGATATAGATAAGACCTGCGATAACCGGTGATACTGTAACCGGAACATCGATCAAAGTGGTAAGGAGCTTTTTTCCCCGAAAATGAAATCTGGTCATTGCCCATGCCGCACACAGACCAAAGATCGTGTTGCATACAACAGCCGCAGCCGTCGCCTCAATGGTCAGCTCCAGCGCTTTCAGCGTGTACTCATCTGTCACCGCCTGCACATAGCACTGCCAGCCCTTGCTCAGCGCCTGGGTTACAACAACCACCAGAGGCAGTACCAGCATCACAAAAAGAAAGATCACGGAAATCCCGATAAGGATCCATTTCACCGGCCCGGAAGCCTGCTTCTTTTTTTCATCCATTATGCATCCCTCCCTCTGATACGTTTCGTATTTCTTGCCTGCACCAGATTCACACCAAACAGGATCAGGAATGATACTGCCAGTGTAACCAGTGCGATAGCTGTTGCGCTTTCATAGTCAAACTCCTGAAGCTTTGACATGATGATCAACGGCGTGATCTCTGTATAGTAAGGTTTGTTTCCTGCGATAAAAACAACACTTCCGTATTCTCCCAGGCAACGTCCGAAGGCAAGTCCCGCCCCGGAAAGCATTGCCGGCAGAAGCTCCGGAAGAATAACCCTGCGAAAAACGGTGAATGGCTTTGCACCCATGACACGAGCCGCCTCCTCATAGGAACCGTCCAGCTTCTCCAGAACCGGCTGAATGGCCCTGACTACAAAAGGGATTCCCACAAAGATCAATGCCACCGTGATACCGATTCTGGTATATGCGATCTTAATACCGAAATTTGCAAAAAAGCTTCCCACCAGACCTTTATCGGATGTCAGGGATGTCAGTGAGATACCGGCAACTGCAGTCGGCAGTGCGAAAGGCAGCTCGATCATTCCATCCATGATCCTTTTTCCCGGAAAATCATATCTTACCAGCACCCACGCAAGGACCAGGCCCATAATAGCATTGATCACTGTGGCCGCAAATGCGGTAATAAAGCTTACATAGAATCCGGACAAAACCCTCGGCCGTGTGATCACCTCAATAAATTCCCGAAAACCCAGCCGCGCCGAGTATACTGCCAGAGACGCAAGAGGGATCAGAACTACGATACTCAGCATCGCCAAAGTCACTCCCATTGTCAGTCCAAAGCCTGGTATCACACGTTTACTCTGTTGTTTCTTCATTTCTGTTTCCCCTCTTTTCTATTCTAAGTTTCTGGTCTGTTACAAATTCCCGGTCTGCTGCAAATCTCTGACTCTTCTACAATTCTCTAATCTGTTGCAAATCTCTGACTCTTCTACAACTCTCTGATCTGTTACAAAATCTCAGGCTCTTCTACTCTTCATAGATCTCATCAAACACTCCGCCGTCTGCGAAATGCTTTTTCTGAACTGCATCCCAGCCGCCGAAATCTTTGATCGTTGTCAGCTTCACCTTCAGGTTAAAAGTATCTGCATGCTTTTTCAGGATCGTCTGATCAACCGGCCTATAGTAATTCTCCGCGATCAGCTCCTGAGCTTCATCGGAATACAGATATTTCAGATATGCTTTCGCAGCTTCTGCATTATCATGCTTTTTCACATTTTCATCTACAACAGCAACGGATGGCTGTGCCAGGATACTGATGCCCGGCGTTACGATCTCGTAATCATCCGGATTATCCCTTACAGAAAGAAACGCTTCATTTTCCCAAGCGATCAGCACATCCCCCTGCCCGTTTTCCACGAAAGAGGTTGTGGCACCTCTTGCTCCGGAATCCAGAACCAAGACATTTTTGTAAAGCTTCTTGATAAAGGCTTTCATCTCTGTCTCGTTGCCGTTATATTTCTCATTGGCATAAGCCCAGGCTGCCATGTAATTCCAGCGGGCACCACCGGAGGTTTTCGGATTGGGAGTGATCACCCTCACACCATCCTTTGTCAGATCATCCCAATCTTGGATATTCTTCGGATTTCCCTTCCGAACAAGAAATACAATGGTGGAAGTATAAGGAGCACTGTCATCCGGATATTCATCGATCCAGCCCTTGTCGATCAGACCGGCATTCCGGATCGCATCGATATCATATTCCAGTGCAAGTGTCGCCACATCTGCAGGAAGTCCGTTGGAAATCTCAAGGGCTTGCTTTCCGGAACCGCCATGAGACTGGATCACATCCGCACTCTGACCTGTTTCCTCTTTCCAATATTTTGAAAAAATCTTATTATATGCTTCATAAAATTCTCTGGTCGGATCATAGGACACATTGATGATCTCCACATGATTTTTATCCTTTGTATTGTTTCCCGATACTGCAAAAGTTCCTGCCAGTATCACTGCTGCCAGTGTGATACAGACACCTGCGATGCGTTTTCTTTTCATGATCTGTGTACTCCTTTACAACCACATTTTTATTTAGAAATTTTTTTCCCAACAATGTAAATGCTTCATTTCGCTGTCAAATCATACCTGTTCTTTCCGTTTACTGTGGTTCTGTAATTTTTTTATTTGAATTGAATACATTAAACCATATTATTCCCATTAATTAAATAGGAATATCTGAAAACGTTTTCACGCAATACTCTGGTCATAGCGTAACCGCATCCTGTCTGTCACTATATCTGCGCATCCGCAACACTCAGATACAATAATCGCTCCACATACTGTCCTCCACACTGCTGCAGCTGTTCCGTATCATCAGTCTGCCTTCCAGCTCCATTCGCACAATACCGGAATGCCCGCCCTTCAGCCGGTCCAGCAGCAGGTATAATGCAAATTTTCCCATATCCTCCTTGGGCAGGCTCACCGTTGTCAGCATCGGTCTGGTAAACTGTGCCTCCTGTATATCATCGCTGGATATGATCGAAGGCATATAATACCGGTTCCGAAATTTATTCAGGCACTTCAGCATTCCGATCGCCGAAATATCATTGGCACAGTAGATTCCGGTTGGCATGTCGTCCGACTGAAAGAACTTTTCCATGGCCTCGTAGCCCTCGGCCTCAGTCTGCTTTGTTTCGATAACATACTCCGGTATCACATCCAGATCATGCTTCTTCAGTGTTTCCAGATACCCGTTATACCGGTCCTCGCTGTGGCACTGGCCAATATATCCGATATTTTTGTGCCCCAGGGAGATCAGATATTCCACTGCCGCTGCTGCGATCTTTTTCCCATCGCAAAGGACCTCATCCACTTCATAATTGGTAGAATTCCGGTTCACCGATACCACACTCTTATACTTCTTATTCAGCTTCTTCAAAGCCTCTTTATTACATCTGCCGATGATGATCAGTCCGTCCCTTTTCCCTTCCACCTCATCATACATTCCGTCGATCAGCCGGTCCAGATTCTCCCTTCGGCACTTCCGGTCATCGGAAAACACAGACATATACCATACTTTGGAAAGAATGCAGTTTTTATCATGGATCTCACTTTCGATCACCCGAAGGAGCTCCGCAAAAAACGGATCCGTTGTGGAAGAATCGGTTCTTGTCATCAGGATATTGATGTACCAGGTTTTCTCCTGCTTTGCGGAAACGCCTTTTTTCAGATTCCGGGCCGCCTCGTTGGGCACATAATTCATCCCGATAGCTGTCTTCCATATCTTGTCCCTGAGTCCGGAAACAGAACATTTATAATTGGGATTATTCAAAACTCTGGAAACCGTCGCCGGTGAAACCCCTGCCTTTTCTGCGATCTTCTTGATGGACATGTACCCGTCCCCTCCTTCTGAAAAAAGTCTGCCCGCTGCCAGTCCTGTAAGCTGCTCAACGTCATCTGTGTAACTCAGCATCATCAGTGTAACAGAACTTTTTATCATTCCTTATTTCATAGTAATTAAATATGTTTTATATGATAATAAGAGTTTTAAAAAAAGTCAATCTTATTTTGTGAAAACGTGTTCTTTTTTTGCCGCATCTTCCAGTAGACCACCCGGATTCTGCGCCTTGCCCATCTCATTTAGCATTACATTACCAAGCAAGGCGCACTACAAAAAAATACCTTACACAGAGTTACTGTGGAAGGTATTTTTTGCGATCATCACTTATTATTGTTCTATAATTTTCTTTTGATATATTCTTCTATCAATTCCAATAATTGTTTACCCGTTTCTATCTGTTCTTCTGCTTCTTCTCTTGTTGCAATATAAAAATCATCATAATCGCTGGCATGTCTGATTTCTTCTGCTTCTACGATTTTTCGTCCAAGTTTTCTGGGAAAAATCTCTGTTTTAATATAATTCTTATTGAAATTTGCTAATGCATCTTTATGATGTTTATATGCATTTCCATCTAGTGCATGTATTGCTGAAATTGCATGATAAATACCATAATATGCCCGATTATTAGCACCTCGAAATTCTTTTGCATTCAAAAGAATTTCCGCAGCTTTAATATCACTTTGGGCAGTTTCAATCCGATAAAAAATAAGATCTTTCTGCGTTCCTTTTTCATCAGGCTGCATCAAATAATTTTACCCCCTCTTTCTTTACATTTGCATAAAATGGATAAACATCAACCCAATTCAGAAAATGTTTTTCACTTTTTGCAATTGGCTTAATATCAAGATCATGATCCATATTAAAATCAAAAGTTTCTCCTGCCAATTCATGACGATACTGCTTAATATCTATATCAGACAGATCAAGGAGAATCATAATATCGATATCAGAATCTTCTCTATAATCTCCTCTGGCATATGAGCCGTATAAAATAACACTTTTCAAATGTTTCCCATATATTTTCTGTAATATTTTTGTGTATTGTTCCAACAATGTCTTCATCGATACCGGCATAATCCCGCCCCCTTCTATCTGATAAAACATCTTTATTCGATAACCACTATTTCTTCCATTTAATTATACGCTTTTATATCATTATTCCGCAATGAAATTTTTTCGACATAATTCTCCAGACATACAAAAGCAGACTGAGAACCTGATATATATTCTTATCAAGCTCCAGTCTGTTTTGCGTGCTCAAACATATAAGATATAACTATGAGTAAATAACAAATGCGGATTACTAATATCCTTTGAATTATTTAACCGTTACCTTACAGGTCAGTTTTTTAGAACCACTCTGAACGGTGATAGTTGCAGTTCCTTTTCTGATGCCTTTTACAACACCTTTGGATGTGACAGTTGCGATTTTTTTGTTGGATGATCTGTAAGTGACCTTCTCATCAGTATTTCTTGGTGTTGCAACGGCTTTGATGGTGAAGGTTTTTCCTCTGTTCACGGTCTTTGTTTTTGGTACACCGGTGAGTTTTATTGTTTTGACTTTTGGCATTACCTTGATGGTAACAACTGATTTTTTGCTTCCGGCTTTTACTGTGATCTTGGCAGTGCCTACCTGTTTTCCTGTGACAACACCTTTGGAATTTACAGTTGCGATGTTCTTGTTGGAAGTGCTGTATGTAACCTTATCCTGACTTGTAATCGGGTCAAGAACTGGTTTCAGAGTTACTGTTTTTCCTTTGTAGATGCGGGTGGATTTCAGGTTTGTGATGTAGCGGGTGGAAACTTTGCCTTTCTGGACGGTTACCATTACGGACGTGGATACTCCACTTTTCAACTTAATATCCACATATGTTTTTCCGGATTTACTTTTTGCAGTAAGTTTAAATGTACCATTTTTGCTGACACTGGACACTGTTACAAGATTTTTATTTCTTGCAGTCACACTCTTTACATAATCGCCTTTTGTAAAACCGGAAGCACGGACCGCTGTTGTAGACTGACCGTATTTCAGGGTGATCTGATCTACATTAACATGGAGCGTATACGTCATTCCTTCGCCCGACTGTATCTGACCACACCTCTTGCAAGTCCTGTCTTTCTGATAAAAGTCTGCTATATCTATCGGGCTGCTTTTCCCATTCTGATATCCATGAGCACTTGATGCAGCCTTATGTGATTTCCATTCTGACCATTCATGACCTGTTGTAGGGATGATCAGAACATTCGGATCAGAAATCTCCTTTTTTGCCTCTTTGTCCAGAAAACGCTTTCCGCATTTCATGCACTGATAGTATTCACGTCTGCCTGAGTTCCAGCAATTGGCAGCTAATCCCGGAACTAATTCCAGTTCATGGCCTGTTGCAGGATATACTACAGATTCTAATTCATTACCATCGTATGGATTATCATAATTTTTTCCACAAGATTCACAGTGCCAGTACTCCCTGTTTCCATCTTCGGTACAGGTTGCTTCTTTCCAGTCAACCCAGGTAAATTTATGTTCAAGTTTCTCGATTTTTGTCTCACCGGAAACTACAGTTCCTGCCTCATTGCTGAAATCTTTTCCGCATACATTGCAATGCCAGTATTCGATATTTCCCTCGTTTATACAAGTCGGCTCAACACTTGCATAATGAATTAACGGATCTGCGACATTATGGAATGCGAAGTTTTCTCCTGCTGCATAGGTTTCGGCTGTGGAACCTTTATGGCCTATGATCACAAGTGTACTATTCTTCTCAGTATCTGAATTGTAGCCGATCGCACGTTTCTCGATTTTTACAGAATTTCCCGGAATGTAAACACTTCTGAGCGCCTGGCAGCCTTTAAATGCATCGGTGTCAATCTTGGTTACATTTTCTGGTATGGTGATGTCTTTAAGTTTACTACAGTCTACAAATGTACCATATACAACATTTGTCAGTCCTTTTGATAAATGAATTGCTTCGAGACCATAACAGATTGAAAATGCATATTCCCCAATTTCTGTTACACTATCTGGAAGTTCCAGACTCTTAATACTACGACACCAAGTAAATGCATGCTCGCCTATCGTTTTCAGGTTCTTTGGCAATTTTATGCTTTCAAGATTGTCATCATCATTAAATGTACCGTCTTTGATTTCGGTGATACTGTCCGGAAGTTCAACAGTTTTTAGATTGTCATTACTTGCAAATGCATATTTTCCTATATCTGTTACGGATCCCGGAACTATCATCGTACTGTATTGACCACTTGAAAATGCACTATCTCCGATTGTTTTCAGACCATTTGGTAATTTGAATTCTGTTACACCAGTGTTCATAAATGCGCTAGCTTCAATCGTTATCACTCCAGCTGGCAGATTAATTTCCGTCAGTCTTCCACAGCCTGAAAAAGCCGCTTCTCCAATTTCTGTGACACCGTCTGGAATTACAATACTGTTCAATCTTCCGCACCCTGAAAACATAGAATTATTTATACGTTTAAGTCCGTATGGAAGTTTAACACTTCTCAAATCTGAACAACCGGAAAATACTCCTGTTCCTATATCTGTCAGATTATCCGGAATTTCAATAGCTGTTAGGCTACTGCAATTATAAAAAGTATTCGCTTCTATACTTTTCAGATTTTTGGAAAGTGTTACATTGCTGAGCTTCTCACAATTTCCAAATGCGTTCTCTCCTAAAGTTGTCAGGCTATCCGGCAAAACAATATTGCTTAAGCTGCTGCAGTTCTCAAACGCAGCCTTTCCAATTGATGTCACACTGTTGGGAATATTAATACTGCTCAGACTATTGCAATTATAGAACATACTTTCTTCAATAGTTGTAAGTCCCTCTGGTAATACAATATTATTCAGCTTTCCACATTGGCTAAATGCTCTCTGTTTTATTGATGTTACACTTTTAGGAATATTAATATTGCTCAGACTGCTGCAATACTGAAATGCACCTTCACCTATAGTCGTTACTCCATCCTTTAATACAACATCTTTCAGATTGCTGCATCCATAAAATGTCTCTCTTTCTATTGTTGACACACTCTTAGGAATATTAATACTGCTTAAACTATCGCAATTGCTGAATGCGCATTCTCCAATACTTGTCAGGTTTTCCGACAATATAATTGTACTTAAATTACTACAACCTGAAAATGTATAATTTCCCAAACTTGTTAAACTTTTTGGTAATGTAACACTGGTTAAATTCTTACAATCCTGAAATATACCATCCCATGACCCACAATTAAGAGAAGTAATTCCTTCTCCAATTTCTATGCTTTTAATCCTTTCATCATTTCTAAACTGCCAGGAAAATGCCACACCACTACCTTCAATCACAAGCCGTCCATCCCCATACAGCTTATAAGTAGCATTACTTCCACAGCTTCCACTGTCAACAACTTCCGAACTGTCGCCCGCACCAGCTATCACAGCTTCTCCATCTGAAAAACCATTTTCCACTTCTGCTTCCAGTTCTACATTCTCAGAGCTGTCTGCTTCTGTCTCTACATTCAGTTCCTCTGCACTGTCGTCAAACATCTCCAGATTACTGGCATCGTCAGCCTGCGCATTCTCATCGGATACTTCACTTTCAGTTTCTTCCTCGCCTTCTGCGTCTGACGCTGCAGCGACAGTTTCCTCACTTTCATCCGCTCCTGCAGTTTCATTTTCCGCTGCATCTACTGCAATTTCCGCTGTTGTCTCTGTCGCTGTATCTCCGTTTTCTGTTCCTGCTACTTCTGTTTCATCTGCCTGAAATTCCTCAGCCGCATACACAGACACAGTCTCCACCGGAGCCGCCGCTGTTGTCAGGATCATAGCCGCGGACAGCAGCCATGCAATGTTCTTTTTCTTCATAGATTTCCCCCATTTTCCAATTCATATTTATACCAAAATTATAAATTTCCCATCACATTTAATCAAGCTTTGTTTAGAATATTTTCGTCATATTTTGTCTGTTTACAGACATTTTTGAACGTTTTTTCTACTATGAAAACCCGGCAGCTCCACATGTGAAAACTTTTGTACCTGCTTTATTACCAAAATACCAAAAATACGACGTGCAGTTATTCAAAATAAATATCTGTACTTTCTTCTCCTGTTCATAATAATCTCAAATACTCTTTCTTTATATTCCTGCGGATAATAACTTTCCATATCCAATATTTCTTTTACGTCTTTTTTAGTAAATTCCAGACTTATCTGCTGACCATACAATTCTTCCGCAATCTCAATCTGCTCATCAAAATCTTCACACAGAGTTTTTGATCGTACCTCCTCTATCAGATTATTTATGTTTTCTTCCATCGGATAATCCATCTGTATATCTGATAGCAGTCCTGCACCATTATCAAATATTGGACATAAATGATATTTTTCTTCTGCATCCATTAAGACTCCAATATTATGCATATGCCGATCTTCATTCATAAAAAATGTATCAATTGCCAGGATCTTACTCATATACTTTCCAAAATCGCTAATTCCCGTAATGCGTTCCGTCTGATCTACTATAAATTCCAGTCTTTCCGAATGTTCTGGAATCGTGAATAATTTTTTATAAAGACTTTCATTATAAAATCCATAAAAAAGTCTTTCTAATGTAATAAGCTGCCATCCCTCAGGCAAAAAATTTTCACTTTTACATCCCAGATATTTTCTTCTCTTATAATTAATCTCTTCTGTTTTATATAAAACATACTCTTCCTGTTTCAGCGAAGATTTTTCCAGCAAACGTGAAACAACATATTCCACCAATCCCTCATATCCCATATAATCAGCTTTATACCATACATTGTTCCTGCACCATTTCAATTGGTTTCCTTTTGACGATTGTCTGTCATTTGTTTTGATATCCTGTTCAAAAAGCTGTACCATTTTTACCTCTCAATCCTGATCCAGAAATCATCCTCCGCCATTCTTCCTTCGGTCTTTTCTATGATCATAAACGGATCATAAAATGGCAGATTCAAATCTTCTAATACCAATTTTATTTTGTCTCGTTGTCTCGGGAAACAACGAGATTCCAGAAATTCCTCGTATTCTTCAAAGGTTGGTTTTTCATTTCGGCCAAATGCTTTTTTAATAAAATTGTTTGTATAATTATATATTTTTACTTTTCTGCCTCTCTCATCCACATCAATAATCGTACATATTTCACTCTTAAACATGTACCATAAGCGTATCGGATATTCTTTTTCCGGCACGCGGAGGTTTTCCTCTATCTGAGGATACTCGTTTAAAATATGAACTAATGTCGTAACCGGTCCTGTAATATCCCGATTTTCACTTTCCCATCTTTCTATTGTTTTCTGAGATACATTTACTAACTTTGCAAAATCTTTTTGTGTAAGCTTCAATTTCTTCCTTAAAATTCGTATATCTTCTGCCCGTATCGAATGTTTCACAGCATATCCTGTCATTTTAGATTCCCCCTTTCTTATTAATATACCCTTATTTTAAGGGTATAACAAGCTATTTTATTCCTCATTTTAAGGATTTTCTATATTTATAAAAACCCGGCAGCTGCACATGTGATAACTCTCCATGTTTCATCTGCCGGGCTTCTGTTTTTATTTTCTTTTGTATTCTTTCACTGTTATGGCTATTTTACGTACGCCTGCTTCATCGTTACTTCACCGTTATCTTACAGTTTAGTTTTTTCGCTCCGCTCTGCACGGTGATCACGGCCGTCCCTTTTCGGATTCCCTTTACAACACCTTTGGAATTTACCGTAGCGATCCTGCGATCCGAGGAACGGAAAAGAATCTTTTCGTCGCTGTAATACGGCACGGTCACTGCCTGGATCGTGTATGTTTTTCCACGAAGTATGGTTTTTGTTTTGGGCACGCCGGTCATCTTTGCAGTCCTTACTACGGCAATATTGTTCAAAAAACGGAACCCATTTTTCTTTGCGTAAGTCTGAGCAGTAGAACCCTTTTTTCCGGCAATGACAAAAGTTTTATTTTTTCCACTATTGAAATTATAGCCGATCGCTTCTTTTTCTATCACTGTTTTACTGTTGAGGATCGTAATCTTTTTCATTGCCAGGCAATCATAAAAAGCATGGCTTCTGATCTTTTTCACACTGGCAGGTACTGTAATATTCCCCAGTTTTCGACAATTACTGAATACACCGTTCCCGATCTCTGTAAGCTTCTTCGGCAACGACACCTTTCTGAGATCTGTACAAAAAGAAAACGCATCTTCCCCAATAACCGTAACACTGTCCGGAAAGCTTACTCCTGTCAAACCGCAATGCCGAAAGGCAGCTCTTTCTATCCTGGAAACGCCCTGTCCAAGCGTAACCTTTTTCAGCTTCATATCCGCCTCAAATAACGATTCCGGTAATATTTTCACACTTCCCGGAATGCTGACAGATTCCAGATTGTTACAGTAACTGAAAGCATATTCATCAATTTTTGTTACAGTTTTCGGTACATCCAGGCTCATAAGCTTACTCTGGTAAAAAGCATATGCACCAATGCTTTTCAGTCCATCAGGAAGCTTGATCCTGGTGATCGCAGTATCTCCAAATGCTCTTACTCCAATACTCCGCAGAGTTCCCGGCAACGAAATCCTCTTCATATTTCTGCAGTCTGAAAAGGTTCTGTCACCGATTCCCGTGATCCCAGATGCAACGGTTACTGTTTTTATCATTGCTGATCTGTATGAAAAATCATCGGTAACCTTAACCTCCCCTTTTCCCTGTATCTGCAGGTTTCCATTGGAGTACAACCGGTAAACAGCTTTGCTTCCACAGGAGCCCTTCGCAACAAGCTTTGCAGTGCTCTGCACACCTGCTGCCGATGCTTCCTGTGCATATTCAGCCGCATAACCAGTCTGTGCATGTACAGCCACAGAAGATACACAGGACCCTGTCAGGATCATTGCCGTTGATAACAGTATTGCGATTTTTTTCCCAAACATAAAAGCTCCCTCCCTGAGAATCGATCGGATATCCACGATTTTCTCCCATGCAGCAACAAAAGGACCGACATACATCCGGTCCTCCTGTTCATCATTTAGAATCTGTTGGTTAATCCAACCACATACATATCTTCTTTATATTCCGGGATCTTCACAAGAAGTCCCTCTGCAGTATCTTCAGTTTCTACCTTCACTGCCGGATCAAATGGTCTCAGCGCTCCGTGATAGCCCTTGATCAGGAATTCATTGGCACCTTCCTTCAGATGATCTGCAAACACATTCAGATTTCCGTCTTTCTGTGTATAATGGAGCTCGATTCCACTCTCAAGCAGCTCAGATTCACGGTCACTGCAGCGTGTTCCGTAAATACCGTCATGGTTTCCCTTCAGCCATGCACCCAGGATCTTCAGTCTTCTTACCTGCTCCTCCGGGATAGTTCCATCTGCCTTCGGGCCGATGTTCAAGAGAAGATTTCCGTTATTTGCCACTGTTCCGACAAGAAGTGAGATCAGATCCGGAACAGAGATCAGCTTGTCATCGCCTTCGTTGGCATTATAACCGAAGGATAAGCCCATTCCACGGCACATCTCCCATTTCTCATTTCTGTTTACAGAACCGGATTTATATTCCTTAGTAAGGAAATCGTGATAACGTCCGTTGAAACGGTCATTTACCACACCCTCCGGAACCTTATTGTAATAATGTGCAAAGAAATACGGCATCATCTCTTCACTCTGTGTCGGCCATCCGATATCATTCCAGAACACACTCGGTGCATAATCATCTACAAGCTCTTTCATCTGATTATAGGAATAATCTGCATATGCAAATGTCGGACTGGCTGTTCCAAACAGATCATCATCCTCAAAAATAGGATCGTTTGCATACTGCCAGTCGATCAGTCCGGAATAATACAGGCCCATGCGGATTCCTGCGTCACGGACAGCTTCTGTCAGCTCACCGGTGATATTTCTCTTCGGTCCCATTTCTACGGAATTGAAATGTGTATATTTACTTGGGAACAGGCAAAATCCGTCATGATGCTTGGTTGTCAGAACAACATACTCCGCACCTGCTTCTTTGAAGATCTCTGCCCACTGCTTCGGATCCCAGTTTTCAGCTTTCCACATAGGAATAAAATCTTCGTATTTGAAATCTTTTCCGTATTTTTCTATATGATGCTTATATGTAGGGCCTTTTCCAATGTTCAGAGAATTGTAATACCATTCTGCATACGGATTATCCGCAAACCATTCCTTGGAATCAACCTCTCCCAGCTCCCATGTATGCGGTGCAAATGCCGGCACGGAATAAATTCCCCAATGGATAAAAATTCCAAATTTACAATCCTCATACCATTTTGGAACTGTGTGTGCATTTACAGAGTTCCAGTTTCCTGTGAATCTTACATCTCCCATAATTAAAATACCTTATCCTTTCTGTCCTTTCAAAAAGACATTATAATTTACTTGCTTCCCCCAACAGCTATTCTACTGTGATCTTCAATACCACCGGCATATCTCCCGCCTCAATAACCCCTCTTCCGCAGGAAATATCCAGTTCTTTATTTCTCGCAAATGCCGGATGCAGATCTGTTCCGAGGATCTCAATATCCCGGATCGTGGATTTCAAAAGCTTCATATCATTGCCAAGAGCTTTGATATGGATCTCTCCATCCTCCGGCCAGTGCAGAACAGTCGCATAAATATGATTGCTCTTACTTGTAAAACGGATATCCTCAGAAGTAAAGTGCTTATCATAGGTATCCGTGAAATGTCCTTCCGGAACTACCGTCGGTCCCTCTCCGAATATCTTCCAGTATCTGGTTCCGTATATCGCCTCTCCGTTTACCTTCAGCCATTTTCCCATTTCTCTCAGGATATGTGCATCCTCTTCCGGAATTGTTCCATCCGGCTTCGGTCCGATATTAAGAAGAAGTGCACCATTTTTGCTGACTACATCGATCAGATCCAGCACTACATCGGAAGGCTTCTTATAATCATTTCCAATGGTATAGCCCCAGGAATTCTTAGCTACAGACGTATCATTCTGCCACAGATCCGGTGTGATATGGTCTAACTGACCTCTTTCCAGATCATTGACTGCGCTGCCGTAAACATATGCGTCAAATTTGGCATCAATGGCTGTTTCTTTTCCCCACTGTGCAGAACGGTTGTAATAATATGCTGCAAATTTACGAAGATACGGTTTCCATGCATATTGCTGGATCCACCAGTCAAAATACACAATGGATGGCTGATATTTATCCACGATCTCGCAGGTGCGGACAAGCCAGTCCTGCATATGCTCCTCTGTCGGAGGATTGTCATAAATATCACTCATATCTCTGGTGATTCCTGCTGCCGGCCCATAAAGATCCGCATATTCCGGATCATTGACATCAGCCTCCGGGATCTGACGACCTCCATTAAAGAACCAGTAATGCTCTGCTCTGTGAGAAGAAGCACCGAGAACCATTCCCTCTTTCTCAACCTCTATCTTCAGCTCTCCGAGAATATCTCTTTTCGGTCCCATCTCAGCAGCGTTCCAGCGACAAAGGTCACTGGCATACATCTGAAATCCATCGTGATGCTCCGCTACCGGAACTACGAACTTCGCCCCCGCCTCTTTAAATAAGGCCGCCCATTCCTTCGGATCAAACTTCTCAGCCTTAAACTGAGGAATAAAATCCTTGTAGCCGAATTTATCCAGAGTTCCGTATTTCTCTGTATGATGCAGGTTCTCCTTAGAGCCTTTCACATACATATTTCTGGGATACCATTCGTTTCCGAAAGCCGGAACACTGTAAACACCCCAGTGGATAAAAATTCCGAATTTATCTCTTGCATACCACTTCGGCGTAGGATGCTCACAGAGAGAATCCCAGGTATCCGTGTACGGTCCCTGTGCGATCACCTCATCGATCAGAGAAAGGTATTCTTCTTTTTTCATCTGTTCGTCCTCTTTACATCTTTTATTTATATTGTATGGATGTCTCTATGTTATCATCAAACCTTTTGGTTGTATATGCCCAACAATCCACAAATAAAACGTTTCGTTTTTATGCAAAACATACAACAAAAAAAAGGCCTTGATGATGTTTTTGTTCCAACTTCATCAAAGTCTTTTCTTTTTTACATAATATTTTCTTCGATCACCTTTTCGATCCGTCTCTTCACTTCTTCTGCGAGTTCTGTGGTATGCATATCTTTGTATTCCTCATAATACATCGGAGGAAGGATATGCACCTGTACGGTGATCCTCTCTGTAGAGCCGGTATCAAAAGCCTTAAAGGAATCGATCAGTGCAACCGGAACGATCGGGCATTTCGTCTTGGTGGCAGTCTTGAAGCTGCCGCCCTTGAACGGCCCCGGATGATTTCCGTTTTTACTTCTGGTTCCCTCCGGAAAGATCAGATAATTACGACCAGCCTTCACTTCCCGTATTACATTGACAATGACCTGCATGGACTGCTTCAGGTCTTCCCTGTCAATGATAAAGGCCTTCATACAGGCAAAAACCTGCTTCAGAAAAGGAATCTCTCCAACTTCCTTCTTGGCAACTACCGAAAAAGGAACCGGGCATGCCCGGATGATCGCCAGCACATCAAACAGTCCCTGGTGATTCGGAAAAAACATAAATCCCTTTTCTTTTGGGATATTTTCAGCTCCATGCACATCAATATGGATATTTCCGCCTTCAATGGCATGCTCATCTACCAGTCTCAGGAATGCGTATTTCTTCTCTTCCGGATAATCATCTGTATGCGCTGCATACCAGCAAAGCTTGATCCACCAGTAAGGAACAAAGACTATATTTCTGAGCACCATCAGCAAAATCCGCTTCATTCTTACATCCTCCCGCCTCTGCTTTATCCGTTCAGTTTCCCTGCGATCTTATCCTCGTATCCCGGATTCTTTTTCAGAAAAACCTCATAAGCCTTTGTATAATCTGTATAGGTTTTCGTAGTCATAAATTTCTGATAATCCTTGGCAGCCTGCTGGCTGATCTTATCTGAAATCTCAGAAGGCGCATACAGATAATACTTTTTGTCCTGGACCTTTACAAGATAGGTACTGATACATGGATATTCCTGCTCGTTCTCCAGAACAAGATTATAGCGGATATAAACATAAGAATAATTTTTGTTTTCAGAAATGGAGCCACAGCTGTCGATATTTACATCCTTTACTCCATGGGCCTGAAAATATTTTATCGTGGAGGAAATCTCTGTTTTCGCCTCATCCGATAACTTATCCGCACTGTAACAGCTCTGCATCTTTTTATTCTTGCCTGCTGCTGCCGCTTTGATGTAGCCTTCCACAACCCCCTCCGGAGTTCTGTGGCTGATCTTTCCGCAGCCCCTGGCCGCCAGAACGATCACCAGCAGGATCAGAATGATCCCCGCCAGTGTCGCAATGTGGACAAAATTCAGTTTTTTATTAGAGTATTTCAGCTTCTTTACTGATTTTTTTCTGCGTTTTTTCTTTGTCGTCGTCATGACTTATCCTCGACCTTATTCCTCTTCACTGCCTGTGACAGCTTCCTCTGCAGAGCCTTCTTCGTTATCGCCGGTTTCTCCGTCAGCTTTTTCGGTAGTTGTATCTGCTTCCGGATCTTTATCTCTTACCTTGGCGATACTTGCAACGGTTACACCCTCTGTAAGATTGATCATCTTCACACCGGAGGTGATCCTTCCAAGAACAGAGATATCCGCACACTGCAGACGGATAATGATACCCTCTGTAGTGATCATCATGATCTCGTTCTCTTCGTTGACAGCCTTGGCGCCAACAACATTTCCGGTCTTCTCGGTGATCTTGTAGCACTTCACACCCTTACCGCCACGGTTCTGGACAACGAACTCACTCATAGCTGTACGTTTGCCCATTCCGTTCTCGGAAACTACAAGCAGATAATCTCCCTGAGTGTTCAGCTGCATGGCAACAACTTCATCACCGTCAGTAAGATTCATACCTCTTACTCCCATGGACGCACGGCCTGTGCTGCGGACATCTGTTTCCTTAAAGCGGATACACTGTCCGTCCCTGGTCACAAGAATAATATCTTTATTATTATCAGTAGCCTTAACCTCGATCAGCTCGTCATCATCACGAAGAACGATTGCTGTAAGACCTGTCTTACGGACATTCTCGTAATCCTTGATCGGAGTTTTCTTCACAAGGCCTTTCTTTGTGGCCATCATCAGATAATGACCCTCTTCATATTTACGAAGCGGGATCACAGCTGTGATCTTTTCTCCCGGTGCAAGCTGCAGAAGATTGATGATCGCAGTTCCTCTGGCTGTACGACCAGCCTCCGGGATCTCATATACCTTCAGTCTGTATACACGTCCTGTATTAGTAAAGAACATGAGATAATGGTGCGTTGTCGTCATCAGAAGCTCTTCGATATAGTCATCCTCAATCGTCTGCATACCCTTGATTCCTCTGCCGCCACGGTTCTGGCTGCGGAAGTTGTCAACGGTCATACGCTTGATATAACCAAGCTTTGTCATTGCGATCACTGTATTTTCTCTCGGGATCAGATCCTCTGTAGAGATATCATATACATCGTATCCGATGGAAGTCTTTCTGTCATCGCCGTATTTCTCTGCAATGGCAAGGATCTCCTCACGGATCACCCGGAGAAGGAGCTTGCGGTCAGCAAGGATTGCCTGGAACTTGCGGATCTTCTCCATAAGCTCTGCATACTCAGCCTCCAGCTTCTCTCTTTCCAGACCTGTCAGTGCACGGAGACGCATATCCACGATTGCCTGTGCCTGCACATCTGTCAGCTCAAAACGTTCGATCAGCTCCTGCTTGGCGATCTGTACGTTGCGGGAACCACGGATGATGCGGATCACTTCGTCAATATTATCAAGTGCCTTCAGAAGACCCTCCAAAATATGGGCTCTCTCCTGTGCTTTATTAAGATCATACTGTGTTCTTCTACGAACTACATTCTCCTGATGCTCCAGATAGTACTCCAGCATCTCTTTCAGATTAAGAACCTTCGGTTCCATACTTCCATGATTTGGAACAAGAGAAAGCATGATCACACCAAAAGTATCCTGCAGCTGTGTATGCTTGTAAAGCAGATTCAGGATCACGTTGGCATTGGCATCCTTACGAAGATCAATACAGATTCGCATACCCTCACGGCTGGAATGGTCGTTCAGGTCTGTGATCCCGTCGATCTTTTTGTCACGGACAAGCTCTGCGATCTTCTCGATCAGACGTGCCTTGTTTACAAGGTACGGGAGCTCGGTAACCACGATACGGGATTTACCGTTTGGCAAAGTCTCGATATTCGTCACCGCACGGACACGGATCTTGCCACGTCCGGTACGGTAAGCTTCCTCGATTCCTCTCGTTCCGAGGATGGTCGCTCCTGTAGGGAAATCCGGTCCCTTTACGATCTCAAGAAGCTCCTCCATAGCTGTTTCTCTGTCTTCTTCTACAATGTTATCAATGATCTTAACAACTGCATTGATAGTTTCACGAAGGTTATGCGGCGGAATATTGGTTGCCATACCTACCGCAATACCTGTAGTACCGTTTACCAAAAGGTTCGGAAAACGTGCCGGAAGCACAACCGGCTCACGCTCTGTTTCATCAAAGTTCGGCTGAAAATCAACCGTATCCTTGTTGATGTCAGCAAGCATCTCCATGGATATCTTGCTGAGACGTGCCTCTGTATATCGCATGGCAGCCGCACCGTCACCATCCACGGAACCAAAGTTTCCATGTCCGTCAACCAGCGGATATCTTGTGGACCATTCCTGAGCCATATTGACCAGCGCACCATAGATGGAGCTGTCACCGTGCGGATGATATTTACCCATGGTATCACCGACAATACGCGCACATTTTCTGTGTGGCTTGTCAGGACCATTATTCAGCTCGATCATAGAGTACAGAACTCGGCGCTGTACCGGCTTCAGACCGTCTCTTACATCAGGCAAAGCTCGTGAGGCGATAACACTCATGGCATAGTCGATGTAAGATTCCTTCATCGTTTTTTCCAGATCCACTTCGTGGACTTTGTCAAAAATATTATCTTCCATTCTTCTTTATTCTCCTAGATATCAAGATTCTTAACGAATCTTGCATTTTCTTCGATAAATTCACGTCTTGGCTCTACCTTGTCTCCCATAAGAGTGGTAAATGTCAGATCGATCTCAGATGTGGCAGCTTCGTCCATGGTCACACGGAGAAGGATTCTCTTCTCAGGGTCCATAGTAGTCTCCCAGAGCTGCTCGGCATCCATCTCACCCAGACCTTTATAACGCTGGATCTTATTGTTTCCGTCACGTCCGATCTCGGTAAGGATATTGTTCAGCTCATCATCGTCATATGCATACCATACCTTTTTGTTCTTCTCCACTTTATAGAGAGGAGGCTGCGCCAGGTATACATATCCCTGCTTGATCAGCTCCGGCATGAAACGATACAGGAAGGTCAGAAGCAGTGTTGCGATATGTGCACCGTCAACATCGGCATCGGTCATAATGATGATCTTGTGATAACGAAGCTTGGAAATATCAAAATCCTCATGGATTCCGGTTCCGAAGGCAGTGATCATTGCCTTGATCTCTTTGTTTCCGTAAATCTTATCCAGACGTGCCTTCTCAACATTCAGGATCTTACCACGCAGTGGAAGGATCGCCTGTGTGGCACGGTTTCTCGCTGTCTTGGCAGAACCGCCCGCGGAATCTCCCTCTACGATATAGATCTCACAGTTCTCCGGATTCTTGTCAGAACAGTCTGCAAGCTTTCCAGGAAGTGACATACTGTCCAGTGCGGATTTTCTTCTTGTAAGGTCACGGGCCTTTCTGGCTGCCTCTCTGGCTCTCTGTGCAAGAACAGATTTCTCAACGGTAGCCTTGGCAACTGCAGGATTCTGCTCCAGGAAAATCTCCAGCTGTTTACTTACAACACTGTCTACCGCACCTCTGGCCTCACTGTTTCCAAGCTTCTGCTTGGTCTGACCCTCAAACTGCGGATTCTCGATCTTAACACTGACGATTGCAGTCAGGCCCTCACGGATATCATCACCGCTTAAGTTCGGCTCACTGTCCTTGAGAAGCTTGTTCTTACGTGCATAATCATTAAATGTATTGGTGATCGCATTACGGAAACCGGTAATGTGTGTACCGCCCTCCGGTGTATTGATATTGTTTACAAAGCCATAGGTGTTCTCTGTATAGGAATCATTATGCTGCAGCGCAACCTCTACAGACACGCCGTCCTTCTCACCCTCACAGTAAATGATCTCCGGGTAAAGAGCCTCCTTGCTTCTGTTCAGGTAGCTTACAAACTCACGGATACCACCCTCATAGTGGAATACCTTCTTGCGCTCCTGTCCCTCTCTCTTATCCTCCAGAACGATACGAAGACCCTTAGTCAGGAAAGCCATCTCACGAAGTCTCTGTTTCAGGATATCATAATCATAAACAGTCTCCTCAAAGATCTCCTTGTCCGGAAGGAAATAAACCTTCGTTCCTGAAAGCCCCGGATCACAGTCACCTACCACCTTCAGCGGGTACATAGTCTTGCCACGCTCATATCTCTGTTTGTATTCCTTACCCTCTCGGTAGATGGTAACCTCCAGCCATTCGGAAAGTGCATTTACAACAGATGCACCAACACCGTGAAGACCACCGGAAACCTTATATCCTCCACCGCCGAACTTACCGCCTGCGTGAAGAATGGTAAATACAACCTCAACTGCCGGAATACCAGCCTTATGATTGATACCAACCGGAATACCACGACCATTATCTGTAACTGTAATGGAATTATCCGGATTGATATCTACATGGATCTCCGTACAAAAACCAGCCAGTGCTTCATCGACTGCGTTATCCACGATCTCATATACGAGATGATGAAGTCCACGGCTGGAGGTACTTCCGATATACATTCCAGGCCTCTTACGTACGGCTTCCAGTCCTTCCAGGATCTGGATCTGATCCGCGCCGTATTCTGTATTCTCTGCGCCCATGTCATTCCTCCTGTTCTTGTCGTCCGGACGTGTTTGAAAATTCATTTCTGCAGAACCATAGCAGCTTCAGAAATCATTACATCAAATCCTGAACAAGATAAACTGATCTTTTAATTTCAGGAAATACTGTATTTTCATTTTGCAGAAAGCAATTCTCAAACCCGCTCCGGAAGTGTCATTTATACCTGTAAAATAAATATTTTTTACATACGAATACAGAGTTTATTATAGCACAAAAAAGCCTGTATTTCCACGCAAAATCATAGGAAATACAGGCAAAAAAGTATCTTATTAAATGCAATCTCAAAACACAGCACAATATGCTCTATACTGCAAGCAAATCATTTCGACAAAATCCGCACAGTACTTTTTATTACCACAATAAAAAAAGCCACATACGCTCCCAAAAATCCTTGGTCACAGTATGCAGCTTATTCAATCATCCACGATCACGTTACCTACGATCCGTACCACAATTACACCTGATCATTCAGCAGAACCTTCTCCATCCAGAAGCGCCTTATAAATATCCCGCTTGGAAACACCACGATCCTTGGCAGCAAGCTTCATGGCATCCTTCCTGGAATTCCCCTGCTGCTCATACATCGCCACATGCTCCGCAATGGAAATCTCCTCCCAGGAAGCACGCTTCTCCGCCTCCATCTCACTGCGGCTCCTGCCCTCGATCACAAGAACACATTCACCCAGCGGCTTCTCATCTTTATAAAAATCCATCAGATCATCGATCGTAGTCCGGAATGCCGTCTCATGCTTCTTGGTCAGCTCTCTGCAAAGAGTCATCCGGCGGTTGCCAAGCGCCTCTCTGAGCTCACCAAGAGTCCGTACAAGCCTGTGAGGTGCCTCATACAGGATAATAGTCCTGGTTTCACAGGAAAGCTCCTCCAGGATCGTTTTTCGTTCTTTCTTATCCGCCGGAAGAAAAGCCTCGAAAGCAAAACGCCTGGTATGCAGGCCTGACAAAGTCAGAGCAGTGATGCAGGCAGCAGGACCCGGAAGTGAAGTCACTTCAATTCCGGCTTCATAGCACATGGCGGCAAGCTCCTCCCCGGGATCTGAGATACCGGGAGTACCTGCATCTGTGATCAACGCAATGTTTGTACCCGCCAGCAGCTTTTCCACGAGGACATGGCCCTTATCGATCTTATTGTATTCGTGGTAGCTAGTCATGGGGGTTTTTATATCAAAATGATTCAGAAGTTTTATGCTGTTGCGGGTATCCTCCGCAGCGATTAAGTCCACTTCCCGAAGGGTTCTTAGTACTCGAAGGGTGATGTCTTCGAGGTTTCCTATGGGGGTGGCGCATAAGTATAGTTTTCCGTTTTGTTTCATAATTTGCCTCTTTTCTCGCTTGACCGCGGGGAGTTGTTTTGCTTAACCGCGGAGGATATTCCACTTGACCGTGGGGGTTATTCCGCTTGACCGCGGGGGGGTGTTTAAGTTTGGGAACTTTGAAAACCGCAAAGGGGCCGCAAAGCCGCGCCCCCTCTGCACACCCCTTGGGCTTTTTTTAAGTAGTGCAAGGGATTCGTTGTTCTTATTTGTTGACTTGTGTCTGTATGCTTCGGTACTCAGCGCGCTACGCTGGGCCGATGTTGTTTTATTTCTTCACTTTCTCAGTGATTCACTTTTGGCAAGGCGTCTGTATTCTTCGATACTCAGCGCACTACGCTGTGCCGATGTTGTTTTATTTCTTCTCTTTCTCTGTGGTTCACTTCTGGCAAGGTGTCTGTATTCTTCGATACTCAGTGCGCTACGCTATGCCGATGTTGTTTTATTTCTTCACTTTCTCTGCGGTTCACTTCCGGCAAGGCGTCTGTATGCTTCGCTACTCAGCGCGCTACGCGTTGCGATCTCTCGCTTTGAATCTCAGGCGAGGGGAGGCAGGCTGCTGGTGGTGACGTTAGCGGAGCCCCCGTCAGCGAGGTGAGGATAGCTGCTGCCACCGAGCGCACTGTTTGAGCGAAGCGAGTTTGCGCGAATGGCAGCAAACCGGCGCCGCAGCCGAGCAGGGGGCGCAGCGTGTCACCACCAGCAGCCTGCCTCCCCTCGCCGTCCCTTCACCAACCGAAGTACCACAACCACCACTACCTCCCAGCCATCCAGCGCAGCGCCGATGGCCCAAAACCTCCCGAGCAGCCACCCCAATCTCTCACAACCGGGGCAGCCACCCTAAGCCACAACATCACAACATTCACACCATCCGATACAACTCCAAAACATCCTCCGTATAAACCCCAGGCCGCTCATAAACCACCAGCGGCCGCTCAACCCGGATCCTGGAATTCCCGCCCTTACAAGCCTCGATCAACACCATATTCGGCTCCTTATCAATAAAAGGATACACCAGCTGCATCCTCTTAGGCTCCAGCTTATACTTCGTCAAAGTCGCCATCAGCTCCACAAGCCGAAACGGCCTGTGCACCAGAAAAAACCGCCCCCGGTCCTTCAGGACCCGGGCAGCCTGACAAGCCACATCATCAAACGAACACAAAATCTCATGCCTCGCGATCGCCTTCGGAAGATGCGGATTCGTCAACCCATGCTGCCCGATCATATACGGCGGATTACACGTCACCACATCAAAAGAAGCCGCCCCAAAAATCCCGGCAGCCTCCCTGATATCACCCTCAACGATCCGAACCCTGTCCTCAAGACCATTATACCTCACACTACGGTCAGCCATCTCCGCACACTCATGCTGGATCTCCAGCCCCGTGAAATGCTCCCCATCCGTACGATCAGAAAGCAAGATCGGAATGATCCCCGTACCGGTCCCCATATCCAGCGCAACCTCACCCCTCTTCACCCGGGCAAAACCAGACAACAGAACCGCATCCATCCCAAAGCAAAACTTCTTCGGATCCTGGATCACAAACAACCCATTCTGAAGATCATCCACACGCTCACCGCAATAAACCAGATCACTTCTCATTCGGCTTCGAATCTCCCTTTTTAACCTCTTTCTCCTCGTGGTCAGCAGAACCACCCTTACCCTTTTTTCTCTTAGGGCGGAACCTCAGATCACGGACCGGAAACTCCTGGATCTCCTTCTCGTCATTCACCTCAACCACGATCTTAACCATCTGCCGGAGAACATTCACACTCTGGACCGTACCCGAAACACCCTGCGGCGTCGTTACCATATCACCGATACCCGGAAGATTCCGGTTCAGCTCCTCATAAGTCTCCTGCTCATTCTTCAGACAGCACATCAGACGACCACAGACACCAGAAATCTTCGTCTGGTTCAGAGAAAGATTCTGCTCCTTCGCCATCTTGATGGAAACCGGCGCAAACTCCGAAAGATACGTATGACAGCAAAGCGTCCTTCCACAGATACCAATACCGCCAAGGATCTTCGTCTCATCACGGACACCGATCTGGCGAAGCTCGATCCTGGTCTTAAACACAGACGCCAGATCCTTAACCAGCTGCCGGAAATCAATACGGCCATCCGCTGTAAAATAAAACAGCACCTTGTTATTATCAAAGGTATACTCCGCATCGATCAGCTTCATATCAAGCCCATGCTCACGGATCTTCTTCTTACAGATCTTAAAAGCCTCTTTCTCCTTCTGGCGGTTCTCAGCCTCATGATCCTCGTCCTCCTTCGTTGCAACACGGAGAACCTCCTTCAGCGGATGGACCACCTCGTCCTCCTTCACGCTGCGCGGCTCCAGGACAACACGGCCATACTCCACACCACGGGCAGTCTCCACGATCACATGATCGCCGACCTTCACCTTATAATTCTTAGGATTAAAATAATAAATCTTACCAACGTTACGAAATCTGACTCCAACTACCTTTTCCATTCTATTTCTCCCTAATTGTCAGGAACAGGAGCTCCAGGGCAAGTTCGAGATTAACATTGGCACGGAGACGCACCTTCGTCTTCTCCAGTGCCTCAAGGATTTTTTCGATATTCTCATAAGAACGCTCGCTGGCCTGCTCTCTGATAAAATTAATCTCCTGTTTAAAAACCAGGTTGTCAATTTCCCTTGTTGCCTTAAACATCAGAACATCGCGGAACCAGAACTGGAAAATATCCAGATAATCATTGATATTATTCTTATCAGCAGTCAAAGTCTTGATCGCCTCTGTCAGCTCATAAACCTCCATGGAATTGGCATATTTCAAAATCTTCAGGGCATTGGCAGTCATATCCGCAAACTCCTGAGAAGTCGCAGCCTCCTTCGCCTTGCCGATACTGCCCTGCGCATAAGACGCATCGATCTCAGCCTGATAATCCGGCACCTGAAGATGCTCCATCAGATATTCCTTCACAAGACTGTCATCCACCACCTTCAGATCCAGACGCACACATCTGGAACGGATCGTAGGAAGAAGACTGTCGATATTGCTTGTCAGCAGCATGATCACCGCATATTCCGGCGGTTCCTCGATAGTTTTCAAAATGGCATTCTGCGCCTGCACTGTCATCATCTCCGCATCCGGAATGATATAGATCTTATACGGACTGCAGTACGGCTTGATATCCACATCACGCACAACCTGGTCACGCACCTCGTCAATGCTGATGCTTCCAGGCTTCTCATGAGTTACTGTAATGATATCCGGATGATTCTTGCCGATCACCTTCTTACAGGAATCACAAGTCATACACGGTTCAGACTCTCCCGATTCACACTGCAGCGCTGCCGCAAAAGTCCCCGCAAGAAGCTTCTTGCCGGATCCCGGTTCCCCTGTAAAAATATAAGAGTGGGATACCTTCCCTGTCTCTATCGCATTCTTCAAATGCCTGATTATATCGTCATGGCCGATGATGTCATGAAATCCTGCCATAAGAATCACCTCTTTCTGCCTTTTGTGCCCTCCGTTATACCCGGCGGACATCTTTCAACTAATTATAACATAATCTTCTGTATAAAAAAAACTATTTTTCCTTATTGTACAGATTTTATATAATTTACGATCTCCTTCACACATTCATCCAGATTATGATTCTCAAAACGCTTCCATATACCTGCTTTAAGAATATTTTCCTCGGAAAAATCATTCTGGTCTGCAAGAAAACGCCTGCACATCTCCTCGTACTTCGGCACCTCCTGGGTCTTCTCCCTGGCAAGCGCACGCTCCAGACGCTCTCCGTCTTCCACCTCTATATAAATAGGCCACATCACTTCATTGCCGTAATACTCCCGGAGCCTCACAAAAGACTCCAGTGTACCGATCCCCAGATAGCTGTCATTACCCACAGACACCTGCCCGTCATCCGCAGTAAAATATGTCCACGGCCCGTAAACCGTCTGATAAGTACGCGCCTCGATCAGCTTCCCGTTTCTTCGGAACTCCTTCAGTTTATTCTCATCTGCAAAAAAATATTCTCTTCCGTTCACCTCTCCATCTCGGATCGGACGGGTGGTATAGATCACAAGCCGCTTAAGCCCCAGCTCCTGATTCCCCTCCAGCTGTCTGTAAATACTGTCCTTACCGGAAGAGCTTTTTCCCATAATGTAAAAAATCTTTCCCATATGTCTCCTCTGCTGCATATGCGTTACTATACACGCTCTGATCCGTAATACACAGAGCCGTCTGCTGCCACGCACCTCACATCTCATTTCTCACAACACACACCGTCTCACTGGTCTGGTCGCTCAGGCCTTGGACCTCAAAGCCCTGTTCCAGGTATCTTCTCACATTTTTTACGAAATGTCCAGAAATCTGTTCCCCCGGAACGATCAGCGGGATCCCCGGCGGATAAAGATACGCAAACTCCCCGGACGTCCGTCCGATACACTCATCCAGCGGACACCGCTCACTCTCCGCATCCATAGCCTGGGAGATCCGCATGATCTGCTTCATTTTTCCGTTTTTCAAGGGCTCCTTCTCCACAGCCTCTTCTCTGTATTTTAACGATTCACGACGGTCGATCTCTTCAATAGCATCACAAAGCCGCTCAAAGCCCTCCGCCGTATCACCCACAGCCGCCAGCGCCAGCACATAATTCTCCGCCTCCATCTCCATTTCCAGATGAAACTCCCTCCGGAGGATCTGGTGCAGCTCCCGGCCGTTCAGCGAACTGTTCACAGTAGAAAGCAGTATCTTGGATCTGTCAAAATCAAAAACTCTCTGGCACTCACAGGCCTGCGGCGTCACCAGCCGGATATACTTACACTCGGAAAGACGCCTGCGTGCTTTTTCCAGATTCTCCGTAAACACACGGAACATCTCATCCCCCTCACGCTCCAGCTTATCCATGCACGCATCAATGCTGCTCATAAGAATATAAGAAGGACTGCTGCTCTGATAGATTCCCAGAAAACGCTTCAGTTTTTCCCGACTCACACGATCACTGCACAGGTGGATCACCCCCGTCTGGGTCAGACAGGGCAGCGTCTTATGCACACTGTTGATCACCACATCCGCACCAAGCTGCGCCGCAGACACCGGAAAATAATCCGAAAACCGAAAATGCGCCCCGTGAGCCTCATCCACGATCAGCGGCACACCATAGTGATGCGCGATCTCCGCGATCCTCGCCACATCCGACACGATCCCGTCATAAGTCGGCGAAGTGATCAGCACCGCCTGGATCTCCGGATTTTCCGCCAGATACATTTCCACACGGCCAGGTGAAATCCCTCCGTTTATCCCCAATTTCGGATCCTCATGTGGATAAATATACGTGACACTCAGCTCCCGCAGATAAATCGCATGGTAAACCGCCTTATGGCAGTTCCTTGCCACCAGGATCTGTCCCCCCTTATCCACAGCCGCAGACACCGCCGCCAGGATCGCCCCGGAGCTTCCATTAATACTATAAAAACTCTCCGGCACACCATAAAGCCGTGCAACATCCTCCTGCGCCCTTTTCAAAATATCCTCAGCATGATGCAGGTTATCAAACCCGTCAATCTCCGTAATATCACTCTCCACCGGAAAATCCCCCTCCACAGCCAGCGGATTCCTCTTATGCCCCGGCATATGAAACGGATAAAAATCACTCTTACCGTACGCTTCCAGTTTCTTGTATAATCTGTCTTCCATAGTTCGTCCTTTTCATCCTAAAAACAAGGAGGGGCTATCACCAGACGATATTCCCCTCCATTTTTATCACATCTCAGCAAAATCGATCCTCAGCTCCTCATAGATTCCCACCTTGATCGAATCCTGAAATGTATACTGCTCCGTATCCTCATTTTCAAAATCATACACCATTACCAGCTTCTTCACAGGATCCACGATCCAGTACTCTCTCACACCGGCAGTCCTGTATTTAAACAGCTTGGTATAATAATCCATACGCCTGCTCGCCGGAGAAACGATCTCGATGATCCAGTCCGGAGCCCCCTTACATCCCCTGTCATCCAGCTTATCCGGATCACAGATAACAGAAACATCCGGTTCCACATAAGTATTCGTCTTCTCATCCAGATACACCGCAAACGGTGCGGCAAACACCTCACATTTGCCCTTGTTAGAATCTATATAGTTACCTATCTTTCTGGACAAAATACTTGAAATCCTCTGATGCATCGTATTCGGCGGCGCCATATAATAAATATGTCCATCGATCAGTTCCGCTCTTTCACCCTCCGGCAAAGCATAAATATCCTCTATCGTATAAATTCTTTCCCTCAACAGCGGCATATCTCCACTCCTCTCAAAAGCACCCGGCAGATCATACACCATCATTCCGATCTGCACTCATACACCTGCAGCAGCTCCATCCGAAGCCTTCCCCACAGACTCACACCTTAAACCGGTACCCCACACCCCAGATCGTCTCAATATACTGAGGCTTGGCCGTATTAAACTCGATCTTTTCACGGATCTTCTTGATATGCACCGTAACCGTAGCGATATCACCCACAGACTCCATATCCCAGATCTCCCGGAAAAGCTCCTCCTTTGTAAAAACCCTGTTCGGATTCTCAGCCAGAAAGGTCAAAAGATCAAACTCCTTGGTAGTAAACGTCGTCTCCTCACCATTGACCCACACACGCCTGGCCGTCTTATCGATCTTAATACCACGGATCTCGATCACATCATTCTTATGCACATTGGAACCAACCAGCCGGTTATAACGCTCCATATGCGCCTTCACACGCGCAACCAGCTCACTTGGGCTGAACGGCTTGGTCATATAATCATCCGCGCCAAGACCCAGTCCGCGGATCTTATCGATATCATCCTTCTTGGCCGAAACCATAATGATCGGCGTATTCTTCTCCTCACGGACCTGCCGGCAGATATCAAAGCCATCCACCTCCGGAAGCATCAGATCCAGGATGATCAGATCAAACTCCTCCTTCATGGCACGTACAAGCCCCGTATCACCACGGTTCTCGATCTCCACCTCAAAACCCGAAAGCTCCAGATAATCCTTCTCCAGATCCGCGATCGCTTCCTCATCCTCTATAATTAAAATCCTACTCATTCAGCGGTACCTCCTGATATTTTCTGAGAACAAAATACATGATCGTTCCGATTCCCAGCCGGCTTGTGGCCCAGACCTTTCCACCATGATCCTCCATGATCTTCTTTACGATGGAAAGTCCGATACCGCTTCCTCCCTTGGAAGAATTTCTGGAAACATCGGTACGGTAAAAACGGTCAAAAATATACGGCAGATCCTTGGCGGCAATCCCCTTGCCGTTATCCTCGATCTCCACCTGGATAAAATCACCCACATCCTTCACACGAAGCTGGATGATCCCCCTTGGCTTCTCCATATACTTAATGGCATTACTCACGATATTATGGATCACACGGCGGATCTGCTCACCATCCGCAATAACCTGCACACCCTTCTCCACATAATTGGCATACACAAGCTCGATCCCCCTGGTCTCCATCTCAAGCCCAAGCTCCTCCGCACAATCCGAAAAATAATCCTCCACATTCAGCTTGCTGAACGTATACGGAATACGGTTGGTATCGATCTTGGAATAAAAGGTCAGCTCATTGATCAGATGATCCATCTCATTGGTCTTATTATAAATGGTACGCACATACCGGTCCATCTTCTCCGGCGTATCCGCCACACCATCCATGATTCCCTCCACATAACCCTTCACCGCAGTGATCGGCGTCTTCAGATCATGGGAAATATTGCTGATCAGCTCCTTATTCTCCTTATCCATCAGGATCTTCTCTTCCGTGGACTCCTTCAGACGCTTACGCATCTCCTCAAAATCCTGGCAAAGCTGGGAAAATTCATCATTCCCCTCAACCTCCAGCACAAAATCCAGATTCCCCTCCTTGATGTTCTTGGTAGCCTTCTTAAGCTTCACCAGCGGAACCGCAATGCTCCGATAGATCCACAGCCCTACGGACAATGCGGTAAAAACAAGGATGATCGTTGCGGTCAGGATCATATCCTTAGCCATCAGCTTCACCTGGCTGCTGGAAGACTGCGGCAGCGAAATATCATAGACCATCTGGCTGGAATCCGAAGCCTGGCTGCTGCTCTCCTGCACATGCTTCGCCTGCGTCTGGCTGAACCCGTACAGACTTGCGGAAAAAAGAAGCAGCGGCAGCAGGATGATCGCAACGAAGCCCACAATAATACGTGTTTTTAACTTCATCTGTATCTCCGTCCTTTATAAATTCACACATTCACATACACGTATTATAACATAAACTATATTCCCTATCTCTAAATTTTCTATAAAAAACCCCATCTTCCAGCATCAGTATTATTCCATTTTGTTCTAAACTATGCTATCATATTTTTGTTGTCCACCCGATACCCGGCAACGGGAGGAGGTGAGTTCTTTTGGAAATTATTATCTCTTTTCTTGTTTCCTGCATGGCAAACATAACTGCCTATTACGTTTGCAAATGGCTAGACGGCAACAAGTAGGACAACGCTAACCTAGTGGTTTCTTGTCCACTATAAAAAATTAGAAGAAGCCCCCGGTATTGGCACTACCGGGGGCTTCACTCTTTGTTCTTTTGGAACTATTACTATCTCTTTTGCCTAATGGCATTATATCATATGCATTTCTTAAAATCAATATTCCTGCCAAAAGGATATATAAATATTTTTTTTGACTCTCTTACAGATACTTCTTCAGAGTCTCAACCTTGTCCAGATGCTCCCATGGAAGATCAACATCTGTACGGCCAAAATGACCATAAGCAGCAGTCTGCTTGTAGATCGGACGGCGAAGGTCAAGCATCTTGATGATACCAGCCGGACGAAGATCAAAATTCTCACGAACGATCTCAACAAGCTTAGTCTCAGAAAGCTTACCTGTTCCGAAGGTATTCACACTGACAGAAGTCGGATGCGCAACACCGATCGCATAGGAAAGCTGGATCTCACACTTGTCAGCAAGACCGGCTGCAACAATGTTCTTTGCAACATAACGTGCAGCATAAGCAGCAGAACGGTCAACCTTTGTGCAGTCCTTACCGGAAAAAGCACCGCCGCCGTGACGTCCTGTTCCGCCGTAGGTATCAACGATGATCTTACGACCTGTCAGACCACTGTCACCGTGAGGTCCGCCGATAACAAAACGACCTGTCGGATTGATGAAATACTTCGTATCCGCATCAACCATATCAGCCGGAATGATCGCATCAAAAACATACTTCTTAATGTCCTCATGGATCTGCTCCTGAGTAACATCCGGATCATGCTGTGTAGAGCATACAACAGCATCGATTCTCTTCGGCTTGCCGGCCTCATCATACTCAACAGTAACCTGAGTCTTTCCATCCGGTCTTAAATATTTCAGAGTGCCGTCCTTACGAACCTTTGTCAGCTGCTGAGCAAGCTTGTGAGCCATGTTGATGGCATATGGCATATACTCCTCAGTCTCATTGGAAGCATAACCAAACTGAAGACCCTGGTCACCGGCACCGATGGAATCCAGCTCGTCCTCATTCATATCGTCCTCTTTCTGCTCAAGAGCCTTGTCAACACCCATAGCGATATCTGTGGACTGCTTGTCAAGTGATGTGATAACCGCACAGGTATCTGCATCAAAGCCATAATCCGCATTGTCATATCCGATCTCACGGATAGTATCGCGAACGATCTTCTGGATATCAACATTAGCCTTGGTTGTGATCTCGCCCATAACAAGTACAAGACCTGTTGTAGTAGCAGTCTCACATGCAACACGGCTCATCGGATCCTGTGCCATCATAGCATCAAGGATCGCATCGGAAATAGAGTCGCAGACCTTGTCAGGATGACCCTCAGTTACAGATTCAGATGTAAATAAAATTTTCTCCATGATCTTCTCCTTTTGTAATAAAACAATGGTTATATACATAAAAAACAGCCCGTACAATCCGGACTGTTTAAATTCTGTAAACAATCCTCTTATTGTTCGATTGCTCGCTCAGGTTGGCACCTTCCTGGGTTCTCCGGGGTTGCCGTGGCTTCACAGATCCTTTGTATCTCCACCACTCTGAATAAAAGGCTATCTTTTATGAAATTTACTGCAACACATACAATATACTTATCATACCAAAATGTCAAGAACAATTTTCGAGAAAAAATATCACCCGCTGCTTTTTCATCCCCAATACATAAATATTCAAAAAAAGAACCGGGCATCCACATCGCCCGGTTCTTCCATCGATCATCCTTCAGAATGATCCGTTATTTATTTTTTCTTCTTTCTCTTAACTCCATAAGCTGCACCACCGCCAACAATGATCGCTGCTGCAAGGATTCCAACCCATACGCCGATCGGTGTATCATCGCCGGTCTTTACAGAACGTCTTGCTGTACCGCTGGTATCGTTCGGAGCAGTTCCGCCCGCTGTACCATTATTCGGGATCGGAGTGATCCGATCATTTCCACCATGATTTGCTCCAGGTGTAGCAGTCGGAATCGGTGTCGGCTCGGAAGAAAGACTGTTAGTGATCTCCTTTGTTACAGTATATCGGTTATCATTATTCAGTGTAACCTCACCCTGACCGGTAACTGTATACTTAAAGGTATCATCATCAACCGGATTTCCATCCTTATCCGTCTCCAGAACAGTATAAGTAACACTGTTGATCTCCTGATCTGTTGGAAGATCCACCATTACCTGAACACTATCATTCTGTTTCAGAGTCACTACCTTCTCAAGCGTCAGCTCACCGTTACTTTCAGTGGAGAACAAACCTGCATAGAACGTATCATCCACAGTAGAAGCAACACCATCGATCATCACATTCTTCTTAATGTTGATATATCCGTTACGGCTGAATATATCGGAAATCTTTGTATAATAGTTATTTACATAAGCCGCTGCCTCAGCAGCACCACTATCTCCACCGATCACAACCTGATTGGACTTCTCTTCACTCTCACCATTCGGCTTCGTTACATTGTAGTAGTAAAGATTCTCATCATCCACCTTAATCTTCGTATTCTGCTGAAGAGGATTTCCATCCTCATCCAGCTCAAATACATAATAGGTGCCATCCGGAACATCCGTCCATGTAGCTGTACCACTGGAAGCATTCTGGATATGGATATCCTGTAAATAATCATCACGGAACGGGATCGTACCTTCCTGATCCGAAAAAACGCCAACCTTATAAGTTACATCCTCCTTCGTTTCCAGAGGAATCACATTCCCGTTATCATCAACATTATAGATCCTCTTCGTAACCTGGATCTGTGTATGCTTCTGGGGATTACTTACAGACTTCGGATAAGCCTGTACATCGTACATCCAGCCCTGCTCCTGATCTGCAAAAGGAACGGAGATCAGCATCGGTGAAACCATAACACTGCTGTTTCCATCTGTCTGCACCACCAGGTACATACCCTCAGCCAGATCAGCGAAAGTCATATTCCCCTCTGCATCAGAGGACTTGGACATACCCCACACATCCACGCTTCCGCTGACGATCATAGCCGCCAGCTTCTCTGCCGCTTCATACCAGCCATCAGCCGTCGTGATGGAATCAAAATCGATCTCTGCGGCAGCCAGTGCCTCATCCAACACGAAATGCACATTGCCATCAAAATTCACACTGCCAACCTTGTAGATCGTCAGCCCTACATCCGGCAGCGGAGTCTGGTTTCCCTCCTCATCCGCCTGCTGAACCGTCAACGTCAGATTACCTGTTTTTCCAGCTTCATAATCCCCAGCGAAAACCGGCTGCAAAACACTCGTGACCAGCATAGCCGTCAGCATCAGAACAGCCAGAAGGCTCCGGAATATTTTCCCTTGCTTTCTTCTATTTTTCATCGCTCTCTGCCTCCTCTTTCCTTTCTGAAAGCTGCTTCTTTTTCCGTTTTTTGTCCCTATAACGGACGATCAGATAAATCAGCAGGATCAGAACAACAAGCACTGCAGCGCCGCCGGCCAGAACCCTCTTCGGATCCACAACAGCAAGCTTCTGCGGTATCGTTTCGTCATTCTTTGTATCTTCCACCACATATTTCGTCCGCACTCCCCGGACAAGAAGCCTGTGGGTGTTAACTCCATAAGGGGTACACGTGATCAGAGTCACATGATCTTCACCCTCGATAATATCCAGGTCACTGGTCTCATCCGGAAGCACCGTCTTGATCTGATCCACCTTGTAGGCCAGATGCTTGCCAAGAATGTGCAGGATAAAAATATCTCCCTTTTCCATCTGATCCAGATCTGTAAAAAGCTTTGCGTTAGGAAGACCTCGATGCGCCGCCAGAACCGCATGGGTGCTCTTGCCTCCGATGGGAAGGCTGGTACCCTCCACATGACCGACACCCTTTTCCAGGACCGTTTTGCTCAGTCCGTGATAGATCGCCAGTCTGGCTTTGATCTTCGGGATCTCGATACTCCCCATCAGACCATCACCGTTCGGATCCAGAACCCTGTCATAAGGATGACTCAGCTCATAAGTATCCTCTTCCTCAAAAGCATCTACAATGGCATTCACCGGATGCTCGGCATTATACTCCTTCGCCTCTTTCCACAGCCTGTCATAGTCGTTGTCCGAAAGCTCCGTTACCGCTTCCTCGTACTTACTGACCAGCTGGGCATTTCGATACTGGTTCCACATATCACTGATCGTGGGATAAAGGAACACCCCCGCCCCCGCCAGAAACACCAGGCCGATAATGATGTTCAGGACAACATTACTCTTTTTCTTTTTTTTCTTTTTAGCCATAAATTATTTCCTGCGTCGTTTTTTGTTCTGAACAGAATTGATACCGGCAACCAGGATCACCGCGATCACAATTCCGATCACAACACAGAGAGCAAGCATCGGAAGCGTCGGATTGGTGATTCCGGTAACCTTCTTCTCTGTTTTCTGAACCGCCTTCGCAGCCTTCATCGGAACTCTGTGTCCCCTCACCAGAAGTCTGTGCGTATTCACCGCATAAGGCGTACACGTAACCAGCGTTACATAATCATCCCCATCCGTGATACCCAGAGACTCTGTCTGCTCCGGAAGAACGGTAAGAATCTGATCCACCTCGTAGGCAAGAGTCTTACCCAGCACATGCAGGTAAAAAACATCTCCCTCTTCCACAAGATTCAGATCTGTAAAAAGTTTCGCACTTGGAAGTCCTCTGTGTGCCGACAAAATACAATGGGTACTCTTGCCGCCAACCGGAAGACTGCTGCCGAACAAATGACCGGCGCCCTTCTCCAGAGACTCATCTGTCGTGTAATGATAGATTGGAATGCTCACATCGATCACAGGAATCTCCACATACCCCATCATTCCATCACCATTCAGGTTCAGAAGAGACTCATATGTACTGTCCGTCTGTCCATCCCTCACGGAAAAAGCATCCGGCACACTTTCCTGCTTGATCTGTTCGTTATACTCCTGAGCTGCCTTCCACATACTGTCAATCTTCTCCGAATTATCATCCGAAGAAACACTGCTGCTATAATTACTGATCAGCAGGCTGTCCCTGTACCGGTTCCAGGCATCACTGACCATTGGATACAGCAGTATGGACAACCCTATCAGAAACAGCAAACCAAGTCCAATATAATTTTTCTTCTTATTCTTTCTCATAGGTTTCTCCATACTGTTGTATTTACCACTCCCGGCCCCCGAAAGGGCCGGGCGGTAAAAGATTTACTACTTTATTTTAATACTTGCTTTGTCGTTGCTTATAAATAATTTTTGAATTGAATCGATCCGGCAATCAAACGATTACTCCTCAGATCCTTTTCTGCGGCTGATGAAGAAAGCACCAGCAGCGCCAGCCATAACTACAACACCGATGATAGTGAAGAGGTATGTTCCCATGCCACCTGTGGCTGGAAGGGAGTTGAGTTTGGTATCATTTAACTTATCACTATTTTTAATAATCGCTGTAGCTACACCCGTCTGAGTAAGCTCAATTGTTTTACCATCTGTATTGATAGAATATCCTGTTGGTGCTTTTGTTTCTTTAAAATGATAAGAACCAACGTCTAAACCTTCTACAACAATTTTACCTTCTCCATTAGTTATAACAGTGGTAGTTGCATCTTTTGCATCTGGAGCGTATCTATAATTTCCATTCTCCTGCTGTTTGAACTTTAATGGTGTAGTTGCATTATCTTTATATACTTCAAATTCAGCGCTTGCTAATACGTTATTTTCCTTATTATCACCATATTTCGTTAAAGTAATTTCTCCGGTAAATACCTTAACAGGAACATTGTTTGCGCCGTACTCTATATTTGCTACATGACTGCCTGCTTTGTTCTCTACGGTTAATGCGTTTACTTTCGCAGTATAAGTAACTGTGATTTTCTTTCCAGCATTTGGATTATCTTTAGACGCAACTAAGCTATTTAAATTGACAGTAAATTTTGTTGCATCTTTAGGATCTACAACGATGCTACCAACCTGATCATTTGTACCTTCCATTTTTACACTACTAACAGAATCAGTACCAGTTAAATAATAATCAGCACCAGTAATTTTATCAGTGATTGTAAATGTTCTGTTCTCTGTATTTGCTGCATCAATAAAAGGTACGTGTGCTTCAATTGTATAAGTTACAATATCTCCAATTGCTACTACATGATCTTCATCTGCTGTTGTTTTATCTACAGATGTTGAAGATTTTTTAGCAGCTACTTCTGTACTTGCTAACGCTGGATATGGCTCGCCAAATCCTACATAAGCAGTTGCTGTTTTATAAGTATAACCTTCTTCTTCTGCTTTAATTGCATAAATACCAGCTTTATTTACTTCAATTTTTGTTTTTGTCTTATCTGTTAATTCTGTGAATCCAGGAAGTCCTGCAACTTTACTTAATGCTAAGTCAATATCTGCTGCTGTTACAGTTGCTGCTGTTACGCCAGTCGGTAAAACAACAGTATCATTTTGAAACTGAATTAATCCCCAGATAACTTTCTGCTGTGCATCAGAGGAATCTGCAAGTTTTAATGCATCTGTAAAGCATTTTCCTGCTCCATTCATAAATGCCCAACCAGAAGTTGTGCTCTCATCCTTTTGAATGATCTGCATATACTCAACTTTTTGTGCATTTTCAAAATCTTTAAGTTTAATTACAACATTTGCATTTCCATCTGCAAATACTGCTGTGCACATGGACAGTACCATAACCGCTGCCACTAATAATGCACCAATCTTTTTAAATAAATTTTTCATAAGGTTTGCTCCTTTCTTTCTCTGCATTTTTCTTTTTCGCCCTTCATCGGCCATTTACAATTAATGTGTTACGATCTCTTTGCTTCTTCCTCCCTTCGTTTATTATTTATAAACAACAGGAGTGCAGTTGCAAGAATCGCTACACCACTGATTGTAAATCCATAGGTTCCCGGACCACCGGATTCTGGTAAGGAATATACCTTTGCATTTTCAATCTTATATCTCTCATCAGAATTCTTTACTATTACTGTTTTTCCGTCATTCTTTGTAACTGTAACTTCTCCGTTATTTTTAATGACGATTTTCCAAGGCTCAGTTACTAACGAATAGCCTGTAGCTGCTTTTGTTTCATTTAACAGATAATTACCTGGAAGCAATTTTTCAAATCCAAATGTTCCACCATTTTCAGATGTCACAGCTTTGACTTTGTCACCTTTAGTCCAGCTTTCATCCGCTTTATAAAGTGTAAACATTGCTCCATTAATCGTTATATTATTATCTGCCGCATCAACTTTTACAAAATCTACATTAGCCACAGTTTCTTTGTTAGTATAATCAACTTTACCAACACATCCTGGACCTGCATAATTTGCATAATCAACACTTCCAACGTTCAGTGCTTCAGCCTCTAATGCATTTTTGTTATCGTTGTCTGTACCAATTGTAAATTTGATATCTTTGATATCTTTACTCTTTTCAGATTTACAATTAGTTACCTTTGAATCATTACTTGCATCTAAAAACTGATAACCACTCAGGCTTACTTCCTGCACAATATACTCACCACGAGCCAACCCGGCAACAATGGCTTTTTCGGATTCATTATTCCCCATAGTGAACTTAGCGTCGGTATTCCCAGCTTTTACAGTCGCAGTTACTGTTTTTACAAGATTTGATTCATCTGCACTACCTTTATAAATATTAAAGGTAAATGTTCCCTCTTTCTTTGCAGCATCTTCAAGCTTCTTAGTAATCTGAATCTGACCTTTGATAATATGGATTGTATAAACTCCATATTCTTTACTTGGATAATTCTTAGTGTCGCTATTTATAGCGGTTACTGTGTGAGTCTTTCCACCAGCAATATGCCCACCTGTATTTTCTGTACTACCTGGCTTTGTGTCAACTGTCTCTGTCGGTTCACCAGCATTATACGTTACTTTTAGATAATATCTAGTAGGATCTTCTGTTGGATGATCCCCTGCCATACTCTCCAAATCAGTAAGTTTATCATTTCCAAATGTTTCATCTTTCGCCCAACTACAAGTAAGATCATCTCTAGTTACCCGTACTGGCTCCAGTTCTTTAGTCGTCTCATTATAGACATAGTTTTTGCTTTTCTGCAAAATAGAACTCAACATAGAATCTGGTAAATCAGCTGTCGGTGTTGGATCTCCTAAGAAAATAACCTTCTCAAGATTATCCACTGTCAGATCTGCTTTTACATTAACTGTTGGCTGTGGTAAAATTGCATCTCCATATCCTGTAGAAATCTTTGAATCCGGTGATACGTTGGTTGGAACATTGTTGCCACCGATGTAATCATCTTTGGCTTTTACTTTAATAGATTTACTCCAACAAGCATTGCCGGCTTCATTTTCCTTTTTATTAGGAATTGTCTGTCCTTCCCATTTAATACACTGATTTCCCTTAGCATCAAGATAAACTGTTCCGTCATTAACTTGGACTGTTTTTCCATCCTTTAACTGATCCGCTGTGATAGCCTTTCCATCTTTATCAAGAATTACAAATCTCGGATCAATTACATCTGTAATAGTAGCATTCTGAATAGCGGAAGGCTCAGTAACTGTGTTTTGGATTGTCTCAAAAATTTTAGCAAGCTCCTCCGCATTAGCCGCATTAAATGCACAACCTTCAGATGCAATTCCTGGATAATTTTTCGAATCATTTTTATCACCTGCCAGGAATTTTTGTCCTCTCTCACTTAATGCAAAACCTACCGTAAATACTTTGATACCTTTATCCTTTAAGCTCTTAGCGGCAGTTTCTGCCTTTTGCTGATACTTCTTATCCCACTTATCACTAGGACCTGTTGGTTCTCCATCGGTAAACAAGATTACATATTTAGGATTTTTAGCATTATTCAAGAGTTCCAATGCTTTATTTAATGCTGTATGTGGTGATGTTCCGTCAATTACAGACAACCGACTAACATTTTTTATCAAAGTATCCTTATTTTTATCAACATTTAACAATGTCTCTGTAGCATTTTTAACAGCTGTATTAAATGGCGCTAGTCCTATATTACTCTCAGATGAACTTGTAGCCGTATTTCTTATAAATTGATTTACTACTTCTTTTAACGCAGTTATTCTTGATGGCCACTCATATATATAAGCCCAATCAGAATCGTTAATCTCCTTCCAAGAACTATTATTATAATACATCCACTTATTACCTACATTAATCATTGGATACTTATTAACCCAACTATAGTAATAAATCTTATTTGGCTTCAATGAATTTCTAATATTATTATATTGTCCAACGCTAACGTACCTTGCATTCGTTTCTCCCGCTGTCTGTGTATAGCTCATGGAGCCAGAAACATCTAATGCCATTACTACATCCGCAATTCCACCTGTTGTTACTACGCTAGAACTTGTTGTTTTGGATGATGCTGTAATATTGATGTCATAAGTTCTCTTATCCCAGTCGTTTACAGTTGCAGTCTTACTGTAATCCATACTGGATTCAATAATCTCCTGCTGTGTATAATTCATGATATGATACAATGAATCACTTGTATCTTTTTCTATCTTTGTCTTGCCATCTGCTTTATAAAGAGTTGCCACTGCCTTCTTATCATCAGATAACGTAACCTTTACAATCCAAGATTCATTTGATGCTTCATATCCATCAGGTGCAAGGTCTTCTGTTAATGTATATGTCCCAAGTCCTAACCTTGTAAAATTAACACGTCCTGTTCCATCTGCTGATATAGCACTCTGTGATTCTTTGGTTTTTGAATTTACAAGAGTAAATTGAGCACCACTTAACGCTTTCTGATCCTTATTGACTTTTTTGAGATCAAGTTCTGCAACACTGGCAAGTACATTGGTAACCACTACCACTGGTCTACTGCCAACTGTAGCTTCCTTAGAAATAACATTTCCATTCTCATTTGTTGTCTCTTCACCATTGATTAAAACCCGATCATATCTGTCCTTTGATACACCAAGTTCTTGAACCTTATAATTCTTATTTTCCTCAAGTCCAGAGAAAATTGCCTTCTGACCAGGTTTCAACGTAAACACATTATCGTAGGGAACGCCATTTATTTCTTCACGATTGAACTCAACTTCGCTATCATCGCTTAAAGTACCTGCAGTATTTGATGGAACATACTCCCCTTTGTCATCCTGAAGAAGTAACTGAAATTTAAACTCTACATTTGCATACTTCTCCTTATCCGTATTACTCAACTGTTTTTCAACCGTAACCGACTTCTTCGGAACTGTTGGAAGATTGAACTTAAGCTTACAGTTGGAATCACCCTTACCTCTTTCGAGATAATAGAAATTGATTGTATGCGCTGTGTAATCTTTAAAAATACTCTTTCCGCTAACAAAATCTCCTTTTATATTTGCATCATTAAATAATTTTTTTAAATTTGTATTAATGTTACTACCAACTTTAACTGTACCATCAGCAAAATTAATAGAACCAAGCACTTCATTATGAATACCACCAATATCCAACACCAAAACGCCATCGATGTAAACCCATACATCATCATCTCCAGAAAACTCAAATACCATATTATTACCATTAATTTTTCCGTCTTTTGGCTGAATGAATTTAGCTGACATTGTCATACCAAAATGGAAATCTGGAGATTTTTCTGAAATTTGAGGAATACCCCAGTATTTATGATCACCTAATGTATTGAATGGAAAGAAACTTCCATGTTTCGAACCTTGTTGTAGGTCTATTGGATCTTTACTACTTCCTGGTACCTTATATACAGTAAACTCTTTTGTATTTTTATTAAACTGTGCAAAATTTTTAGTACTATCATATTCATAGTAACCATCTGCATCTTGTTTAAATAAGTAATTTGCATCAGAATAAAACTCCTTGCCCGTACCTTCCTTCGTTGAGAATAAATACGAACTACTCTCTTTTTTACCCTTATCTACTATCGGATATGAATCTTCTCCCAATCTCTTTTGCATAATGCCAAGAGAGAGATCAGATGGCCCTCTATACTTATTATAATCCTCGTTTCCTCCATCACTTCCATTACTAAACTTCAAAGAATGACCTTCATTTATTCCAGCAGTATCGTAATTAAACATATTGATAGTAATACCTCTTTTAGCACTATCAACAGTTTCCTCCACACCATAACTACTAGTTGTCTGTACAGAAGTGAAATCATCTGCCAACCATACAACTGAGAAAGTAGAAAAACTCTCTGTTTCAAAGTTTGCACTTTCAATCTCTCCATTGTCGGTTGTACTTACTTCAGCCTGTCCATCGTTGCTCATATTAACAACTTCTGTGACATTACCATTTGCATCCTCCACAAAATGTACCAGAGATACATTCATGTTTTCCTGTGCTGTATCTGTTTCAGCTACATCTTCTGGGATTTCTGCTTCTTTGTAGGCTATAGATACCCTGACACTTCCGTTCTGCGGTTCGATCTTAGTTCCATCGTCATTCAGAAAACTAATATCGTATGCAAGAAAACCTGCTACTGTATAACTCTCATTTTTTGCACCCTCGTGAAGCTGTTTCTCGATATCTGCATACTGGTCAGAACCTTTCTCGATCGGAGTCACAACAAACTGTGCACCTTCCGGAATAACGCCCTTCGCTGCTGTTGCAGTTACAACTACATTACCAACTTCCTGGGAATAAGAAACTTCTTCGCTTTCCAGAACATCCTCAGGCTCTTCTGCCTCATCACTGCTATCAACAACCTGTGCCATATCACTTCTTATGTAAGCCTCGGTTCCTTCCCAGGAAACCTTGTACCAGGTTGCTCCGTCCTCTGCTGTTACGGTATCCAGAAGTGTGAGCTGTGTTCCTGCGTTTACAGTTGCCAGAACCTCTGCCTCGACAGATGGACTGACACGAAGATTCGTATCGTCTCCCAGAACCTCGATCAGGCTTGTCTCACCATTCTCATCTGCTGCCGGAACCTCATCCGGGCTCGCAATATCCTCTGCCGGTTCTTCCACCACATCCGGATCCTCTGCCGGCGCTTCGGTAGGTTCAGCATCCGGATTCTCTGCTGCCGGTGTCTCAGCTGCATCCTGCTCAGGCTCGTCCGAAATATCCATTCCGTCCGTAAGCTCCTCTGATGCGATAGACACCTCGTCCCCATTACCGGAAACAGCTTCCGCCTCGACATCTGCTGTCTCAGGAGAATCCCACATAACGGCAAAAACAGCTGCGTTGCCAGTCTCAACCTGAAGTGTCTGGATCTGTTTGCCCTCGTTGACATTCAGAACCTTCAGATCTTCGTTGGCCTGTAAGGTGTTAACATCAGTATCACCGGTACTGCTGTTATAATGAAGCTTCTCAACGGTTACACTCGTGCTGGCTGCATCGGTAAGCTCCGGTGCTGCCGGTGTCTTGTACTCAAAAGTTACTCTGACTCTGCCGTTCGGCTCGACTCTGTTTCCGTCGCCATCAGCAAAATACACATCATACGCAAAAAAACCTCTCAGGCTGCTGCCCTTGTCTGTAGCTGCTGCTGAAAGCTTCTGAGAAACTGTATCATAAGATACGGATGAATTCTCGTTTACGCTGTCAGCCTTCAATGCTGTATTCTGCGGAAGAGCTCCGTCCTCCAGTGCCTCTGCTGTTACTTTAACAGAATCATTTTCATATGTAAGCGTCGATTGCTGCGCCTGTTCCGTTTCCTCCTGGTCAGCGCTGCTTACATCCGGTGTCGATTCTTCGGCCGCTGGTTCAGATGTAATTTCGCCATCTGTAAATATATCCTCCGTTCCATCTCCGAACGCCTCACTCGCGGAGATCGTATATGCACTCGGCATACAGGATACCATCAACGCCAAAGCCACCATAAATGCCAGGAGTTTTCTGATCTTATTATTCCTTAATTTTTTCATACCTTTCCCGCTTTCCTATGTGTGCATTAACGTGTACTGTATTTCTTATTACTTTACTTCTGTTTATATTCCTTTCTCTTAAAAAAGCTTCATGTTTTTAGCCGGTGAGTAAACAGGTTACACCTTTTCAATATTTTACCCTTATGTGATTGTAGTGTCAATATACCAGGCATTTTTGGTAAGGATATTGACATTATCAGATGCTATCGAGAATCAGTCTTCAACTCCTCCTTCTTAACTTACTCGTTTACTGGTTCTTTTCGTCTGATTTCTCCGATAAAATCTGACTATTCGTGATATTTATTATACAACACTACCAGTTGTTTTGTAAGGCCCGTTTTTTCAAAAAAAAGTGCCTCTGTCACTATTTTAACATGAATTTCTTCAGCTCATCCCGTTTCTTGACATTCAGCTTGCAAAAGATATCCGTAAGGTAATGCTTGACAGTATTAATGGAAATCCCCAGATGCTCTCCGATCTCCTTATTGGTCCATCCCCCACTTGCCAGCATGGCAATAGAAAACTCCATCGTCGACAGCTCCCCCGTAACCTTTCTCCGGTTTTCCGGATTATGAAGCGCCATCCAGCCCCTGCTGAAAGAAATCACCCCCTCCGTGATCCGCTGATACGCCTCCGGATCCCGGTTCCGGATACAAGCCTCGATCAGCCCCCGCAAAAGCCCATGATGCTCAATAAAAGGCTCCAGAAACCCATCCATCTTCGCCAGCTCCCAGCTCCGGAGCATCTCCTCCTGCGCCTCCTGCTTATGCTTTCGGTTGATCGCACACACCGCCATCATACAGTGGATATACGTCATACTGATCGGATACGACCTATCCGCCATAAACAAAGCAGCCTTCCCCATCCCATAAGCACTCCATATCTCCCCGTTAAGATAAGTATGGTGCGCCATCACATACGTGGCAAAAAGCCTCAGTCCCTCAGGAAGCATCCTGCTGTACTCCCCAAAAGCAGGCATCCCATCCGTAGGCAGATGAAGCAAAACCGCCCCCACATACCCCGCCAGAAGACAGGACGCATAAACATCCTTAGGAACCTTCTTCTTCATAGCAATCTTCACACAGGACTGGATCCCCTCCATCCCCCGCTTAGCCGCCGCCACATTCCCCAGCGTCAGATTAGAATACCCATACAAAATACACGCCGAAAGCTTCAGCTCAATAACCCTACTGGACAGATACCCCCTCGTGATCTCACAACACTCCTCCGCTTGCCCCGTAAAATAAAAAAGCTCAGCCCGCGCAATATTCCTCAAATCCACATTCACAAACCCCTCAACAACCTCCCGAGCCCTCCCAGGCTCAAAAGACGAATTCAAAAGCGGCAAAACCACATAATCACACATACACTCCACTCCCCTCCAAAACCCAGGCAGCCCCCAAAAGACCACCCTCAAAACCAAACCAACAAACCTCCGAAGCCCTCACACAAACCACATCAACACACATCCGAAGCCCATCACACACCCCTCATCAACACACATCCGAAGCTCATCTCTCAAGCCACATCAGCACACATCCGAAGCTCATCTCTCAAGTCCCACAAAACAGTCACCAAAACTCCGGATATCAATCAACCAGTCAACCAATCAGGCCAACCATCTTTTTCCATAATTATAATCCAAAATCCTCCAAAAATAAATTTAAATATTACACAAAAACACTACAATATATCCAAACCAACCTCTATTCCCCAATCCCCTCACGACAAACCGCAAAAAAACTCACCTCACCCACATCCAACGCAGCGCCGATGCCCCACCCCCTCCCGGCACATCACAAGGAAACTCAGCCCCTGCAGCCATCCAGCGCAGCGCTGATGGCCCACCACCTCCCGTCAGGCCACCACACCTCACACCCCCAAAAAACAGAACGGACAGGCTGCCCCGCTGGCAGCCTGTCCGTTCGTCCCTCCCTCCATTCATCCCACAAAAAAAGAGCCCCCAGGCCCAAACACCCAGGGACTCTCCCAAAACCAAACAATATCATCTACCCCTCCGCAGCTTCCTCAGTTCCCTCTCCAACCGATCCGCACGCGCCTTCTCCCTCAACATATTCGCCCTCTCTTCACTCCAACCCTGTTCAATCCCTTGAGCGATTCCTTGACTAATCTCCTGTTCGATTCCCTCATTAATCCACATCTGCTCAATCTCAAAACTCTTCATATACGCCACCATAACCTTTCCGCCTCAAACATCTCTTCTACCTCTCCGTAGCTTCCGCAGCTTCCTCAGTTCCCTCTCCAACCGATCCGCACGCGCCTTCTCCCTCAACGTATTCGCCCTCTCTTCACTCCGCCCCTGTTCAATCCCTTGAGTGATTCCTTGGCTAATTCCTTGGCTAATTCCCTGTTCAATCCCTTGGGCGATTCCTTGACTGATCCCCTGTTCAATCCCCTTATTAATCCACATCTGCTCAATCTCAAAACTCTTCATATACGCCACCGTAACCTTTCCATCCTCTTTAACAACCCTGACCATCTCCAGCAACTCCCTCAAAACATCATTTACCGCATTCACCTCCCTGGTATCCTCCATAAACCGAAGCAACGCCACCAGCTCCTCAGGTACACCCGCGCCATCCCCCTTCGTATTCAGAAAAACCGTCCTCAGCCCATCATCATACTCCATCTCCGGAATCTCCTCACACATATTCCGGATCGTATACACCATCCTACCCCGATCAAACGGATCATACGAACAGACAAAAATAACAAAAACCCTCTTAAGCTTCCCGAAACCCTCACCCTTCTTCAAACATCGGCTATCAATGATCGCATGATAAAACCTCACCCGCTTCGGCAGATCCTTCAGACTCACAACATCACCATTATTATCCGGCTCAATATCAAAAACAGAAGGATCCGCCAAAACATCCATCAGCTCCTCCTCAGCCAGAACATCAAGCCGCGCCCCGCGAAAACCCTCATCCCGGCCACCAAAAGCCCTCTGCGCAACAACCCGCAGCCTCCCGATCTCACGCCCCAGCACCACCTGCAGCAGCAACCTGCAAAACCTCTCACCAATACCAGGAAACGTCATCACCGCGTTAAACAAAAAATCATCCAGAAGATTCATATCCTCAAGCCGCTTCCTCTGCATAAGCTTCCTCCTTTCACTATGATGGCAAAAGAAAAAACCTCACACAACCAACCGGCTCCTCCCCGCCATATTTATACAACCAACCATATGGGGATCAGATAGCCGAACGGCCCAGAATGTTCCCAGATATGTACCTTCAGTATAACCACCCCACCATCAAAAGTCAACAAAAACCCTTCGACAAAAACCGCCAAAACCTCATTCCACTGCATCCACCACAGCGCCGATGCCACACTCCCCCCACAACGCATCCACCACAGCGCCGATGCCCATCCCCTCCCGGCACACCACAAGGAAACTCAGCCCCTGCAACCATCCAACGCAGCGCTGATAGCCCACACCCTCCCAGCACACCACAAGGAAACTCAGCCCCTGCAGCCATCCAGCGCAGCGCTGATGGCCCACCACCCTCCGGCACACCACCACACCTCACACCCCCAAAAACCAGAACGGACAGACTGCCAGCGGGACGGCTGCATGGTCGGGACCCGGTGCGTCGGAGTAAGCCGCTGGTCATACTTGGCGCCTGGGGCTTCTGACGGGAAGGTACTCTGCGGCCACAAGCCGCAGAGTAAGCCCCATCTGTCTGAGCCAGGTACGCATCAGCGTA